>NZ_JBFTRT010000549.1:0-3366 GCF_056399685.1 Pedobacter sp. 01N416 | reverse complement strand
GTTTAATAATAGCCAACACGTATTATTTGTTGAGAAAACACTTTAATCATAAAGACATTTTGGCCGACTTTAAGATATTATTTACTTTTTTAGATATTTTAATAATTGACAAAAACGTTATTTTGACTTCAATCGATTCTGAATTCATAGATTTTGAAGATGCACTCCAAAATTTTTCGGCTGAAAACCATGGATCAATTAATGCTATAATTACGCGAAATATTAAAGATTATAAAAAGAGTAAGCTAAGTGTATTAACACCTACAATGTTTCTAAAAACATTATAAAATAAAAAATCCTGTCTCGCCTAACCGAAACAGGATCTGTTTTATTTGTGTGTTGCTGTTTTAATTTAAGCCGAAGGTAACCCCGAAACTCATATTTTTTAAGCCAGCTTGTTGAGTGGTAGTAAACATATCGTTAAAGTAATATTTGGTAAATAATCCTATACCACCATAGCCAAATCTAACTGTGCCTCCATAACGAACCGATTGAAAATGGTAGCTATCGTATTGTTTTTCTTTACCACGTTCTTCGCTTATCTGTTTAATTTTTCCGTTTAGCAAAAAGCTAACCTCCGGACCTAAAACCAGGTAAAATCTTTTGCTGTTTTTGTTTTCGCTGGTACGGAATTCGAAGTTTAAGGGAATGTGTACATAACTGCTCGAGAATCGGTTTTTTGAAAAATGTACAGGTGCCTGATCGGTAAATACAAATTCGTTAGCGTTTTTAGCAATAGTAATGTCTTTTCTTAAACGGATCAATGTCCAGTCGAACCCACCGGCTACATAAACCTTAAAGTTAGAGTTGAAACGGTAGCCCAATTGCAAAACATCGAAAGAGAAAGTACTGGTTTTGCCACCTTTATAATCCAAAAAATCGTTGTTTGGCGATAAGTTGAAACTGCCATTATCGATTAACCTGGAGAAACCTAAATCAACTCTGGTAAAAGTAATTCCGCCCACGAAACGGCCTTTTTTAACTGAATCTGTAGATTTGGTTTTAATGATGATACCATGTCCTTCACTATAATCCATTTTCTTTTTAGTACTATCTTGTTGTGCAAAAGCACCTTGAGCCATAACACCGGCAAGTCCGCTTACCAAAAGTGTTGTATAAATTAGACGTTTCATATATGTGTGTGTGTTGTTGAGTTATTGAATGAGTGAATTATTGAATGTTATAAAGTTGAATATGTAATATTTAAGGTTCAGATACTAGCAACTGTGAACTGATAATGAAAACTGTTTACTTCTTATTTCGTTTACCTATTTTAAATGGGCCGATATTGATCGATGCCAAAGAAGAATCATCATCATCGGTGCGGAACTGTATCAGCTTATCTTTTCTTTTGTCCATTTTATTAACAATGAGGTTTACCACATCCCCAACATTACGGATGCCTTTATTGCTCTGTTCGTTTTCGTTAACAGGATCGTCCGTTTTAACTGGCGTTGCAACAACAGCAGTTAAAATCTCTTCTTTTGGCTGTAAAATCGCCTCTTCGATTTTTGTGTTGATATCTTTTTTAGGTTCTTCAACTTTAGCTATAATTGTCTTTTGCATTTCAGGAGCCGTAACTATCCGCGGTTGTTCCACAGCAGGTTTAACGTCTTTTTTCACCTTTATTTTGGCAATAGCACTTACTGCCTTAGCTCGAACTGGCAAAACTGGTGTTATATTTTCAACTGGAGCAACAATTGTAGCCAAAGAATCTTTAACAACTGGCTCTTGTACCACTGGTTTCGCTTTTTCAATCGTGTTACTGGCCAATTGTTTACCTCTACTGCTGGTATTTTGCTGTTGATAAACCAAAATCCCAATCGTAGCGATCAATAATACAGCGGCCGCAGACAACCAATAAATCGGTATGATTCTTTTTTTCTTAGGTGCTATTTCACTTTCAATATTGCTCCATAAATCCCTCGAAGGCGTTACTTCCGCATCAGCAAAAGCATCCTTAAATAACTGATCAAAATCCTTATCCCGTATAGGTTGCATAACCAAATCCCTCCATTTTTATAATTTCTTCTTTTAATATCGCTCTTGCTCTCGACAGTTGCGATTTGCTCGCACCTTCTGAGATTCCAAGTGTTTCTCCAATTTCTTTGTGCGAATAGCCTTCAATTACGTACATGTTAAATACCATGCGGTAACCATCTGCCAATTTTTGTATCACATTCATTAAATCCTGCATCCCTAAAGTGCCAAAATCAAATCCGGTTGATGGTTGCTCGTAAGCTTCATCTATTTCAACCACATTTAAGCTGCGTAAATTTTTACGGTAACTTTCAATCGCGGTGTTCACCATAACCCTTCTAATCCAGCCTTCAAAAGAACCATCGCCTCTATACTCTTTTATTTTCTGGAAAATTTTAATATATCCCATCTGCAGCACATCTTCTGCCTCCATTCTATCTTTGGCGTAGCGCATACAAACGGCCAACATTTTCGATGCAGTTTGCTTGTAAAGCAGCTCCTGCATTTTCCGGTCGCCAGCTTTGCAGCCTTCCATCAAATCGTTTATCGTATAGCTTCGCGTCAATTTCATTGTGTGTTTGTAAATAGAAGATGGCAGATTACAAACAATGGTTGCATGAGGTGAGAAAAAAAGTTAAATAAAGTTAAAAATAACCAAACAACAGTTGATTATCAGCAAGATATAGTTGAAATATTTTTTCAAGAAAGATATTGTTTTTTATTTGGAAAGCAAAGGCAGGAGCATTTTTGAGGTGTTAATCCCGCTATTCGCTTCAAAGCCTTGGTTCGTTCCTCACCTTCGTGTTTTTCGCTGCTATCGGGTTTAATTGGCAGGGACTTCCGAAGTTTCAAAGGAGTAGGAACACAAAGGGGACCTCCGGATGGCTGTATAAGCATAAAACTCCGCAGGTTTTAGAAACCTGCGGAGTTTGAATCGGTATGAGTTTAATCACCCTAAACCCTACACCTTTTACCTCTCACCTTTCTTCACCTTAAACAATTTAAAATCCTGTTTGTAGGTCAAAAAGAATGAATGGTTAAACTGAAGTTGTTTATCGGTATGATCAAGATCAATATGCGGCTCGAAACGAACATCAAGGTATAAATGTGGGATTAACTCTTTTTGGTAAGCATAACGCAACGAAACAATGTTTCTAGCACTTTGCTTTAAGCCCGGACTGTACAGGTTATCTGAAACCGATTCATAAAGTGGCATACCTTTAATCGAAATAAAGTTGTTGCCTTTCCAGTAAGAAGCCACCAAACTGCCCCATTTACTTTCTACACCCGCATTTAACCATAGACCAAAGCCACCTTGGTAAGCTCTTCTTTTATCAGGTGAAAAATCTTTATACACCGCAATATAGTTGTCGGTATATGGTATAT
>NZ_JBFTRT010000548.1:0-3371 GCF_056399685.1 Pedobacter sp. 01N416 | reverse complement strand
GCCATAAACAGCGCCAGCAAACTGCCTCCTACCAGATACCTGCCCCTTAGGATGAGAATAATGGCAGCCAAAATAGGAGCGAAGAAACCAATGGCCAGGGCCTTATTGCTATGCCCCGCAGCAATAATGATAAAATTATACGAGGTAAATGCAAAAGCAATTGCACCCGCTGCAGCAAGCCATGGATTTATTTTTAATACACAAAATAATAAATAAGCACCTAAAAGGTATAACAGCACCGTTCCAACAGGATCAGGGAATATACCTTTTATTACATCGATACCATAAGTGGTAATATTTAAAGGATACTGCACCCAAATCTGGTAGGCGGGCATACCACCAAACATCTGGTTGGTCCAAAGTGGTCCTTTACCATCTTTCGCCTTAATATCCATAATTTCTTTCTGCATGGCTTTAGCCTGCAAAACATCGCCCTGCTGTGGCGCTTTACCCTGCAAAACAGGACTGAAGTAGGCAAAAGTGATGACTACAAAAAACGCAATAATGGCTAAGTGAATGCCATTTTTATTAAACCAGTTATTCATTAAGGTTTGTTTAAGTTTAAACGAACGTCAAAAATAAAAAATTGGGCGGTATAAAAAAGTAATAAATTAAATGCATGCTGAATAAAAAATTAGATTTGTAGCAAAGAATAAAAATTCAACCTATTTATTATGAGAAAGTTTGTCGTTACAATCGCTCTGGCTTTATTATCTTTTTCTTCGTTTTCGCAAATTGTAAGTTTAAATACCAATGAAATTAAAAAGCTGAAAACCCAGATCAAAAATGATAAGGAAACCCAAAAACTATACCTGGGCTTTGAAAAATCGGCATTAAATTATCTAAACGAAAACCCGAATCCAATTGATACCATCAGAACTGAAGGATTATTAAAGGGAAATCCAAAAAAAGAGAAAACCAGATTAGCCCTGGCAGATATGAACAAAATGTTTGTACTGGCCTTACAATACCGCATCACCGATGATCAAAAATATTTAAACAAATGTGTAGAATTTCTTGGTGCATGGGCCAAAATCAATAAACCAAATGGCGATCCTATTGACGATACCAATCTGGATAAAGCCATTGAAGCTTACGACCTGATTAAAAAAGACATCCCAACAGCTGATAAAAAACAGATTGAACAATGGCTTACTGAAACGGCTTGGGCAGAAATTAACAGCAAGCGGATGAAAGCGGGGAGAGCTACCGCCATTAATAACTGGAATGCTCACCGGCTAAAAGAAGTTGGCGAAATCGGTTACACCTTAAACAATCAGGATTTTATTAAATGGACTATCGACAATTTAAAAAGCCACATCAATATCAATCTATATGCTGACGGAACAAGTTTGGATTTTAAAGAGCGCGATGCCATGCATTACCACATTTACGACCTGGAACCTATGTTAAAGTTGGCCATTATGATCGACAGAGCGAAAGGCACCAATTTTTATACTTATGAGTCACCGAAAGGATCTTCGATCAAAAAATCTGTAGAATGGATGATCCCATACATTAATGGTGAAAAACAGCACGAAGAATATGTGAATACGACCGTTAAATTCGATCGCGACCGTACAAAGAACAATGAACCTGGATTTGCTCCCGGGACGATGTTTAAACCAGATTTGGCTTTACCTGTATTGAAACTATCTGTTTATTTCGATAGGGCACAGGCTGATCTATTAAAAAAAGTAAATAACAATGATACCAGCTGGCAGATGGTATTGGATAAACTACAGCAAGAAAGCAAATAGCTTCCAAAACAAATAAACTTTCAATAATTATTGAAAGTTTAAAAATAAGTTTATATTTGTGTATGGAATTAGCAGCAGCAAAATTAAAATTTATAGAAGCCTGGGGCAAATTAGGCTCCGAATGGGGAATTAACCGCACCATGGCCCAGGTACATGCGCTATTACTCATTTCTCCTGAAGCGCTTACCACCGAAGAAATTATGGAGGCGTTGAGTATCTCCAGGGGAAACGCCAACATGACCCTGCGCGATTTAATTGGATGGGGCTTAATTGAAAAACAGCACAAAGCAGGCGAGCGCAAAGAATACTTTTTTGCCGATAAGGATGTTTGGAATATTTCCCGACAGGTAGCTAAAGAGCGTAAAAAAAGAGAGTTAGAGCCTGTTTTAAAAGTTTTAAATGAACTGTCAACGGTAGTGGGCGATGAAAAAGATCCTGAATTTAAAACCTTTAAAAAATCAGTAAGCGATATTAACAAACTTGCCCTCAATGTAGATAAAACTTTAGAAACGATGCTTAAAGCAGAAGAAAGTTGGTTCTGGGGTTCGGTATTGAAAGTGTTTAAATAGAGACGTGAGATTTGGGAGGGAGGTATTGAGTAGCAAGATTTGAGTATCAAGTAGTAAGTATCGGGTATCAAGACATATTACCCCTAACCACTAAAAAGCCTTACCCTTAAGTTCGGCTTAATTTTTTAACCACAACTTTCATTTTTTACTGAAAGTATTAAAATTTAAATAAAATGAAAACGCTTAAGAACCATGTGATTTTATTTGATAATGAATGCCCAATGTGTTATGCCTATACCAAAACATTTGTAAAAACAGGTATGCTGGCCAAAGGTGGCCGTGAGGCTTATCAAAGTATGCCTGAAAACATTTGTCCTTTGGTTGACAAACAAAGAGCCGCCAATGAGATTGCGCTCGTAAACACCGAAAACGGTGAAGTAACTTATGGTATCCAGAGTTTATTTAAAATTATTGCGCATGCCATGCCCATCTTTAAATCGCTGTTTTTATTTGGGCCATTTGTTTATTTGATGCGTAAGCTTTATGCCTTTATCTCTTACAACCGTAAAGTAATTATTCCTGCGCCCGTTAAAGAAAACACTATACAGCCTAGCTTTAAAATCCAATACCGTTTGGCCTATCTACTTTTTACCTGGTTTGTTACAGCTTACATTTTAACCGCCTATGCACATCTTCTTACCGATTTTGTCCCACTGGGGAGCCAATATCGTGAATACCTCATCTGTGGTGGACAAATATTTCTTCAGGGCGCCATCATTGTTTTTTATAGAAAAGAAAAACGCTGGGATTACCTGGGCAACATCATGACCATCTCTTTTGCTGGTGCACTTTTGCTTTTGCCTGTTTTGGTTATCGCACAATACCTCATCATCCCTTCTATATTTTTTATTCTTTACTTTTTGATGGTGGCCGGACTTATGTTTTTGGAGCACCTCCGCAGAAACAAGCTGTTACACTTGGGCTGGACGATGAGTATTACCTGGGTGCTTTACCGTTTAATTGTTTTAGGTTTAATCTTTACTTTATAGGAATCATGAAATACAGAAGAATTGTACTCGCAGGAGGAAACGGATATTTAGGT
>NZ_JBFTRT010000547.1:0-3372 GCF_056399685.1 Pedobacter sp. 01N416 | reverse complement strand
CCCATAAATTGTCTGGTCCATTGGCATTTTGAAGATACTTTTCAGTTGGCGTCCAGTTATTTTTGATGGTAAAATACGAAGAACCTTCATCTGTATAAAGGTAAAACCAATGATCAGGCAGGTGCGAATATGGTGCTTTGTAAATGCTATCGACTACATTTTCGGTAATGAATGATCCGGGCTGAGCAGATAGTGTATAAATTCCGGCTACATCGTACATGTGTTTTCCGTAGTGATGAATCTTATTGCCGCTGATGGTATTGTTTTCCATCGCATTTCGGGTTTTCGTCCAGCCCCAACCTACGCTGATGCCTGAATAAGACACATCGCTAATTTCGTTATGCAGAATTTTAATCCCCCTAACATAACCTGCGCCTATACCAACAGCGCCCCAATCTTCGTTGGTCACATCGGTAATCAGGTTGTTCTCGATTTTATTGTTCGTCGAAATTTCTCTTTGGTCTGTGGGATTGTAAGGCAAATGCACTTCGGTCACTTCATCAGAGAAAGTTCCGATTAGAATGGCTGAACCACCAATATCCTTAAATAAGTTGCCATTGATTGCATTATCTGCAGTTCCTTTTTTATAATCCAAACCTGTTGACGCCAGGTGCTCGAACTGGCAAGATTCGAAAGCAGTGTGATTGGCATAACTCACTTCGACTGCAGCAACCGGACGGCCAACCCAGGCCTGATTTTCTAGCGTAGGTTTGTCTGGTGTCCCGGCTTTTTCGAGTTTATAGGCATCAAGCATGTACATGCCGGCCTGATGAGGAACATGACCTTGTTTTGATGGCCTTAACCAAGTGGAGTGCTGAAATGAAATGCCCTTGAAATTTACATAGGAAACCGGTTGATCAATTGTTCCTTCGATTTTAACCAGGTTTTCTAAAACGGGAGCAATTATTTCGGCATTTAGCATATTTTCTGATGCTTTGGGCCAATAATAAAGTTTGTGGTGCTGTAAATCTTCAAACCATTCTCCAGGTTCGTTCAAGAATTGAATGGCATTTGTAAGGTAAAAAGCAGAATTCCCTGTTTTGTCTGAAATCCATGGTGCTGGCCAGGGATGCTCGGATTGGATCCTGCTTTCGGGCTGCATAAAAGAAAGTTCTGCAGCATTTCCTATAATTTTAACAGACTTTACACGAAGATTTGCAATGGCCCACCATTGGTGGATCAGCATTTCCATTCCTTTGATACTGCCTAAACTGATGTTTTTTTGAAGTGGAATTTTACAGGTTTGCTTTTCGCTATCCCATGATAAAATCCTCCCCATTTCTTCTCCATTATAGTTTTTTGCGCGAACGGCCTTATTGCCATCTACCCATAGCTGTCTGAACTGTAGGTCGCCCCCATCTAAATTTGGAATATCAGCTACCCAAACCCTCCCTATAGATTCGTTTGGCAGACCAGCAATGGTGTGATTTAACTTTTTCCAGTTTTTTATTTGAATGCCTCCGCTCAAAATAACTTTTTCGTTAGGTGCTGAAATAATTGTTGTCGGACTATCTTTTGTACCAGAATCTTCAGGTCGAAGAACTACGGGTTCGTGCAATTGGTAAAAACCCTTGCCGATTATAATCCGGATTCCATCCTTAGTGGAAGCATCATCTAAACGCCTCAATTCGCGGGCTTTTCTGATGGCAGAATGTAGTGTGGCCAAAGGCTTTTCCTTGGTTCCTACATTAGTATCATTGCCATTTACGGATACGTAAATATCTATTGCATTAACTTTAAAACATAATAATGATAAAAAAATCAGCAGACTAAAGAATGGTTTAATTTGTTTGGTTCGTGGAGACACGAACCAAGGCAGCTGTATTGTTTGTATTATTGTAGTTAAACCCATTTTTATAATTCTACTATTGAGATTGCTTCGTGCCTCGCAATGACGATCCCTCACTTTGAAAAACTGATTTCAGGTAGCTTGTATTGGCACTGAAATTATATTTTACATTTGTTGGCTGTTTGGCATCCCTGCTTCTTTCTACAACCAGCCAACCACTCCAACCCATATCATCTAAAGTTTCTTTAACTTTGTTCAAATCAATTTTCGGATCGTTCTGTAACCAAACACCATCTTCATTTGTGGCATGGATCTGAACGATGTTCTTTTTGCCTAAAATTCTCAGCTCTTGGTGTAAATCCCTTCCATTCTTTATGGCATTCGAGAAATTGAAGTAGCTTTTAACATGCTTGCAATCAATATCTTTTAATAATTGCAATTCACCTTTTGCATCTAAAGCGCTTTCAATTCCAATAGTAATTCCCACTTTGGCAGCCATTTTTCCAGCAACTTTTAACCGCTCTATAATAGGTTCACGGAGTTCTGGGTTTTTAACCAAATCACCTTGAATACCCAATGGAAGAAAGACCACTTTAATATGCATTGCTTTAGCAGTATCTAAACAATCCTGGATCATTTTCTGATAAGTTGGTCGCTTGGCAAATGATTGCGCATAAAATCCGGTCATCGCCAACGAACAGATTTCAAGATTTAATTCCTTTGCCTTATCCAGATACTCCTGCCTGATTTTTGGATCGGCCAGTTTATTGTCAAATGTTTCCCGATCGCCCAAACCACCCATGTCTATTTCCAATCCGTCTGCACCGATTTCTTTTGCGAGTGGCAAAGCGCTGATTTTCTGACGTTTTAAAATCATTAAATCAATCACGGCAACTTTATAATCGTTCTTTTTCTCTGCTGCCAAAAGCAATTGATTCGGGATCATTAAAGCGCCTGTTAGCAATGTCACATGACCAATAAAAGACCTCCTGTTTTGATGCTCCATATCTATTATTTGCTTGTACTTAAAGGGAATAATTTTTCCAGATTTTCAAATCCCATCACTGCATTTTTAGGTAGTTTTTCGCCTTTATCGCCAAAAACATAAAGGGCATTTTCCTTTTCGATGGTTACTTTACTTTCATTGTATTTACCGGCTTTATCTTTAACTGCAGTACCATTTAGTTTGAAGTTTTTGATCAGGAAATCGTAAAGTGCAATGCGCTTATTAATGCCAAAATCATGTTTTTCATCCGGAAGATGAACATTCTCGACCTTATCTTTCACACCATAATAACTGTACATTTTTTGTAGATAAGGAAAATCGTGTTCTGGTGTGTGTGCTGTCCAGTCGCTACCATCTGACACCAATAACTGGGGCCGAGGTGCTGCCATTGCAGCCAGTTCTACATTATCAGTTCCACCACCACATTGGTGGATTGGCATTCCGCTTTCGCAAGGGCAGCCACCATAAAAGTAAGACGACATCGCCACTACGGGAGCACTTAGTTTAATCCTGTTATCCATGGCGGTCATTAAAATGGAATGACTTCCTGCACCCGAACCTCCACTGATGCCAATTC
>NZ_JBFTRT010000546.1:0-3394 GCF_056399685.1 Pedobacter sp. 01N416 | reverse complement strand
GTGCGTCACTGATCGGGAATAATGGCCCTGAAGCAATATGTCCCATCCTACTGCCATCAGCTAATAAATTAGGTTGATTTAATGTATCCATCGCCGCAGCGAGCACAACCGGGCCACGAAGAAAGGCCACCCAATCAGAACCGTCGGGCATAAACTCAGTGGTGGTGTGCATTGGCAATGAAATGTTAATCACATCGCCAGTAGCCCAAACACGATCAATACTGGCATACCCATTCGCATCACTTTTGGTGGTTATTTTTTTTCCATTCACCAAAACAGTCATTTTTCCCTGTTCTATCCAAACCGGCTGACGAAAATGTAGGGTAAAGCGTTGCTTGTTCTTTAACTGAAGTTTGATTGTCGTATTTTCTGCATCAGGAAAAAGTGTTTGTTGTGTAAGCTGAATACCTTTTTCCTTCCAGTTTAAGGTAGAGGGAATGAAAAGATTTACATACATATCATTCTTACCATGAGCATAAATCAACTCTCCATATTTGCCATGATTTTCCAATCCCGAGCCTACACAGCACCAGAAACTCTCCTGTGGACTCGAATAAGTACGGTAATGCCCCGGCCGCATCGGTGTAAAATATACAAAACCACCTTTTGGCCGCTGCGAAGAGAGGATATGATTGTAAAGCGTACGTTCGTAATAATCGAGATAGGTATTAGAAGGCTCTGCCAAAAATAGCTGTTTGGTGAGCTTAAGCATATTGTAGGAATTACAGGTTTCCGGGCCTTCACGCGATTCTGTCATAGAAGAAAAGTTACTGGCCGGATGAAAATGCTCTCTAACACTGTTTCCCCCAATGGCTACCGTTCTATGATCTACTACTGTTTTCCAAAAGAAAGCAGCCGCATTTGCCCAGGAAGGGTCTTTATCCAACAAGGCGATCTGCTCAAAACCGATTACCTTAGGAATTTGTGTGTTCGCATGCAAACCATTCAGGGCATCTGTATTTTTTAAAAGTGGATTTAGAATGGATCGATCCGAAAACCGCTTCGCCAATTGAAGGTACTTTTGATTACCCGTTATCGCGTAAACATTGGCGAAAGTTTCATTCAACCCACCGTGTTCGCTTTTTAGAAGTTCCTGTACTTGCTGATCAGATAAATTCGAGACCAGATCTACACACCAGTCGGTGAGTTTTAGGAGCATCTGCTTTGCTTTTACATTACCTGCAACCGCATAAGCATCGTAAAGCCCTGCATAAATTTTGTGGATATTGTATAAAGGCACCCACTTTCCATTCAGCGAAAAACTTGACGATTTGATGTTGCCTGCTTTGATCTCCTTCCAGATTTCTTTTCCACCTGGAATACCTGCCAAATAGCCATCACCATTTTTTACCTGGCATTTATCCAGTTCGGCAATCATGTATTCCATTCGGTCTTTAACCTTTGTATCACCGGTTGAAGCATACATTAAAGCCAGAGCAGACAAATAATGCCCGCCGATGTGCCCATCTAAACCTGTGTTTTCCCAGTTTCCGTAAGATGCTGCTTTAGGTTTTAGTCCTGCCTCCCGTAAATAAGGAGCCAAAAGCTTATCCGCATCAAGCGAAAGCATATATTTTTTGTCAGTTTCCTGAGCCTGCTTAAACGGTCCTTCAAGCAAACGTACCTCCGTTAAATTAAATGGTTGTACGCTCGCCTGTCCGAAAGTAGTTCCATACAAGGCGGTAAACAATACAACGGTAATTATTTTTTTCATTGCTAAATGATAGTCTATTTTAAATGTTTATTTATCTCTTCGGCCATTCTTAATCCCAGCTCCCAGGTCCCCTTGGTACCAAAATGGATATGATCTTTTGGATAACGCGTATTTTTATCACTTGCTCTTTGGCTAAGATCATCGGTGAGTATAATATAAGCATTGCGGACAGATAATGATGTTTTAGCACTCGATGCTACATCACGCTGTCCGTTTCGAACTTCATCTATTGCTATACCCTTATTGGGTGGTGGGTAAACATACCCGTAAACAAACAGCATATTCGCTGTTTTCAAATCCTGCCTGACGCGAATATTGAATTGCTTCAAGTTTTTACCGTAACTCTTGCTTACTTCCTCCCCTTTATCAGCATCGGATTCGCCCTGCTGCCACAACATGCCCTTAATCACAGGTTGATAACCACGTTTGACTAAACTATCCAACCCAGATTTAACCGTACTCATAAATATCTTATATTGTAAACCTTGGTTTATTGTATCCTTTTGATCCTTTCCTGGATTCCATTGTTTATAAAGATTGGTACCACTATGTGCATGTTTTATAATGGCAATACGAGCTTTTGGACGAAGATTTTGTAATTGTGATCCAAAACCCAGTTCAGGGCCAAAACGGTCAGGCGATTCTGAAGAAGCATGTAATGGAAACCATTGATCAGGTAAAAAATTACTATTAAGATGAGGTTTTCCTGAATGATAAATCAAAACCCTGCGATCAACTTTCATCGAATCATCCATATTGGACAAGTAGCCTTGACCAGTTGCATTCGACTGTCCACCAATCAGATAAACTTCAATTACAGGCTTTTTTTGTCCGGAACAAGAAAAGCAAATAAAAGTTAATATTAAAATTAAATTACCGCTCATTTTAATTCCCATCTGGCTTGACTATACTGCTTTTGGGGCTCTCTGGCCAGTGCCAATCTGTAGGATTATCTGGTTTTGCCGGATCAAATTTTGGCAGATCATCCACCAGATATTTCGCAATCCCTAATTTCTGTTCTTTAATCCCTAAGATGATGCATTGTGCAATTTCATAAGCCCCATAAGGATTAAAGTGTGTGTTATCGGCCAATGCCTTATCCTGACCTGGATAACTGTTAGCAGGATAATGAACAAAGGCTTTTTTCGATGGCTCTTCGCCCAAAGCATTAAACAAGGTCGATGTCATGGCATTCAGATCAATCAAAGCAACTTTCTCTTCGGTAGCAACCTTACGTGCAGCATCAGGAAAATCGCCAAGAGAGTTTACAATTTTTCCATCCGGGCCAAAAGACCTTCTACTGGTTGAGGTAACCACAACAGGGATCCCTCCTTTTTTCTTCACTTCCGAAATGAATGTTTTTAACCTTTCGGTATATGATTTATAAGCGCCATCGTTTGGCCCTTTATCTTTTTGATCGTTATGTCCAAATTCAATAAAAAGGTAATCGCCAGGTTTCATCACACTTAAAACCTTCGCTAATCTTTTGCTCCCTAAAAATGAACCCAGTGTTAAGCCAGATTCGGCGTGATTGGCAATAGCAACACCAGGTTTAAAAAAACGGGGAATCATTTGTCCCCACGATGCCCAAGGTTCATCATCCTGGTTCACCACAGTCGAGTTCCCCGCTAAGAAAACAGTAACCTGATCGTCTACTTTTGTAATTTCAAGCGCCTGTAG
>NZ_JBFTRT010000545.1:0-3403 GCF_056399685.1 Pedobacter sp. 01N416 | reverse complement strand
CCCTAAACCTGCGTACAATACCGTATCAACCATTATTAGAATTTTAGAAACTAAAGGTTTTATTGGTCATGAAGCCTTCGGTAAGGCCCATCAATATCATCCTTTAATCAGTAGAGAAGAATATAAACGCCATGCAACAGAAAAATTGTTGGGCAATTACTTCGAAAATTCGGTAGAGAGTATGTTCTCTTTCTTCGTTAAAGAAGAAAAACTGGATTTAAGCGATGTTGATGAAATTTTAAAAATGATTAATAAAATTAAACATAAGCCAAAATGAGTTTTGCCCACTACCTATTACAGGTGAACTTATACTTAATTGTTTTTTTCGGTTYTTACAAATTACTGTTAGATAAGGAGACCTACTTCACTTTAAACCGCATTTATTTAGTAGCTGCGGGCGTTTTGTCGTTATCTATACCATTTATTCGTTTAGAATGGCTAACGGAGCAGAAAGCGGCGCAACAGGTTTATACTTCAGTTAATTGGGAAGCCGTATTAGCACAAGCAACGATTGTAACGGAGCGCAATACCGGTTTTAACTGGGGCAATGCATTCGTTTACATCTATTGCGCTGGTATTTTGTTTTTCTTAGGTAGATTGGTGTTTAACCTATTAGCGGTTAAAAAACTCATTTCAATAAGCWAGGCTGGCTCGGCTTTCTCTTTTTTTGGCAAAAAAGTAATTGATCAGGAATTGCCACAAATGGATGTGATTGATATTCATGAAGAAGCACACATCAAACAATGGCATACCGTAGATATTTTATTTTTCGAAATTATAGGGATTATCACCTGGTTAAACCCTGTGATTTACCTTTATAAAAAAGCAATTAAAAATATCCACGAGTTTTTAGCTGATGAACTTGCTGCCGAATTTCAGGGTGATAAGGCAGAATATGCGATGTTATTGCTAAGTAAGTCGTTCGGCATTTCGCCAAATGCCTTAACAAATGGCTTTTTAGAAAAATCATTGATCAAAAAAAGAATTTTCATGCTTCATAAAGAGCGGTCTAAAAAGATCGCTATTATGAAGTATGGAATTTTTATCCCTTTATTTGCCCTTCTGATTGTGTTTTCGTCGGCTACTGTCCGCAAAAATGAGAAGTTGTTATCCATTACCGATCAAATCCCTTTAGAGAAACCGATTGAGATTGTAGAAAACATGGTTACAACACCTGAGAAAATAATTGTAGCACCTAAAATTTCAGTTGATGGCAAAACAGATGCAAACTGGAAAGGATTTTACCAGTTTCTATTAAGAAATATTAAATACCCAGGCGCAGCCAGCAGTGATGAGGTACAAGGTAATGCCCAGATAAAATTTAATCTAAAAGGCGGCAGGGTTACCAATATTACATCGAATGTAGAACTGGGGGCAGGYTGCGATGAAGAAGTGATGAAAGCAATTTTATCCTATAAAGGATTTAAAACTGTAGCAGATGGCAAATATGCTTTAACGGTAAGTTTTAAAATTCCAGAATCTTCAGAAGAGTTTAAGAATAAATTATTGCCTAAATCGGATGGATATGTAAATCTGAACAAGATTAACATTATATCTTATCTTCCTAAAACCACTGAAACTGAAACCGGTGCCGTTAAATCTGAAAATACAGATAAAGTGTATGATTTCGTTTCAATCGAGAAACAACCGGAGTTTCCGGGCGGTATAGCCAAGTTTTATAAATACCTGAGTGGCAGCATCAGGTATCCAAAAATGGCGCAGGAGAATAATGTGCAAGGTAAAGTTTTCCTCAGCTTCGTGGTTGAAAAAGATGGCTCTTTAACAGATGTCCAAATCACACGGGGTTTAGGAAGTGGTACCGATGAAGAAGCGATGAGGGTTATAAAAGAATCGCCAAAATGGAACCCGGGCATCCAAAATGGTTTAGCTGTGAGGGTAAAATACAACATCAATGTTAATTTCACACTCAATGACCCCGCTAAAGAAACTAAAACAAGCAGTATACCAACAAACCGGATCACCTTTAAAGATGGCATAAATCAAGAAGCATTGATCATCTTAGATGGTGTGAGGTTGCCAAACAATAGCCAATTGAGTACTATAAATCCAAATAATATAGAATCAATTTCTGTTTTAAAAGATCAGGCAGCTGTTAGTCTTTATGGGCCAAGAGCCAAAACGGGTGTAATTCTAATTACAAGTAAAGGGTCTAAAAATAGTGCTTTCAGACCATTGGATGCAAAGGAACTTACTATCGACAAAACTTCTAATTTTTTTGAACTTAAAAGAAAATTCTAACCAAAATGAAAAATATAATCGCCTTTACCATAATGATGGGTTTTAGTTTAGTTGGTTTTGCTCAAAAGGCAGACAGCACAAAAACAACCAAAATTATACTTAGAGGCATACCCGCCTCTGGCACTGAACCCCTAATTGTAATAGATGGCAATAAACAGTATATAAGGGGCACATCATCACTTACTGAGGTTGATCCTAATAACATTGAGTCTGTAAGCATCTTAAAAGATAGTTTAGCAAGGGCTAATTATGGGGCTGATGGTTTTGCAGGTGTAATAGAAGTTAAAACCAAAAGTAATGCAGTAGGCAGTTACACACTTAAAAACAAAGCAATAAAACCTATAGACCTTACTTTGAATGGAAAAGTATCGGGCTTTAGTGTGCGCCCATTACCTAATGGCGAAGTGCCTGTCAGAAAGCGATACCTACTAAACCGAGATTTTGACCCCAAAGCAAAGCCGCTTTATGTCGTTGATGGGAAAGAAGTTTCAGAAATAAAAAACCTGGATCAACAATCTATTGAATCAATAGAAGTGCTTAAAGATTCGTCTGCAATAACTTTACATGGCGATAAGGGCAAAAATGGAGTCGTGATTATTACCACTAAAAAATCAAAAGCAACGCCCAAGAAAAACTAAATAATCAACATTTAATAAAAAAACAATGAGAAAGCTAATCTTTTTAGCCCTAACGGGCATCGCCATGTTCTTTAATTCTGCTAAAGCGCAGGATAATCAGGACAAAGTTTATGATTTTACTTCATTGGAAAAGGCTCCAGAATACCCAGGCGGCATTTCGAGGTTTTATGAGTACTTAGGCCGTGAAATTAAGTACCCCGCAGTAGCCAAGAAAGATAAAACCCAGGGCAAGGTATTTGCTTCTTTTGTGGTGGAAAAAAATGGAACTTTAACCGATGTTCAAATTACAAGAAGCTTAACCAAAGAAACCGATGAGGAGGCTTTAAGGGTATTGAACAAATCGCCAAGATGGAACCCAGGTTTAATTGATGGCAGGCCAGTGCGTGTTAAATACAATATCAACGTTAACTTTAAAATGAACTAAACTCAATATTATCAATCCGCTTAAAAACACAAAACCCCAGCAAAATTGCCGGGGTTTTATGTTTTCTCTCCTGTCTCGGAAG
>NZ_JBFTRT010000544.1:0-5096 GCF_056399685.1 Pedobacter sp. 01N416 | reverse complement strand
CTATCTGGCTGTGCTGAAGGGCTATCAGGTACGTTCGGAAGACCGCGAAAGCAGGCTCTGGCAGTCGGTTTCGGGGATGGCGATCACGACGGGGACCGCTATCGGTTTTTCTCCGGAAACAGTTACGGCATTTTCGGATACTGCGGCTGTGGACAGTACGGTGATTTTTGATCGTTTTACTTTTTCGGGCGGGTATAAGAACCTGGTGAGGTTGCTGGATACCCTTTCGAAAGCAAAGGGGATCGGCAGGATCGCGGCTGCGAATCTTGGCAAGGAAAAGGTTTCTTCGCAGGATGAGGGGAAAGAAAAACTGGTGCTCAGACTCAAAATGGCTGGGGTAGGAAGATAACCAAAATATGCCTGACATTTTATTTGTAATGTCTTAACTGGTACGATCTGATATTCCGTGAAAAACCACTGCCTCGCGGAGTTGAAGTAAAACAATCATGGCATATTATAATTGGTATATCAATAGAAAGTCAGCGGGTTTGTAATTGTGTTTTTGACACTTCATATCAGCAAATGTCGATCTTGAGAATTTTAGCTGTTTTTGAAGTCTTATTTTTATTACAGTTTTTTGATTTTATGTTCGGTTTTAATGCGGTGTTGTTTGGGTTGAATGTGTGTTTTGGCGTTTGCTGTGATGGATTCGCCGATTTCTTTTTTTTGTAGTTATTTTTTTGGAATATATTTTTTTATTGGGATATTGTCTGCATAAATTTCTACTGATCATGCATTTATCTATTTCAAACGCTCTCGGTTCCGGCAGCCTTTTGTGGCACCGGGAACAATCCCTTTTTATTTGTTGTCAGGTACGGAATTTAGGTGGCTGAAATCAGCTACCGGCAATGGATCCTCCGTTTTGACCTTAGAAACAAATTAAAATTACGCTCATGATAAGCTGTTACGTGATCGGTGAACTTTCCACCGTAGAGTCGCTCTGTACCTATATCCTTGATTATCCGCTTACGGTCCTGAAGGGCTATTCGGTGCAGCGGCCCGAAAGTTTTGATGCGGTGTATTCGCTCCGGCCCGATATTGTTTTTATTGATTCGGCACTTAATGGTGAACAGGACGCCTGGCTGGAACGCATCAGGCAGTTTTCTTCGGTCGTACTGGTGTCTTCGGGGACCGAACAGGCTTTTGCGGCCTTTGAGCATTTTGCCTTCGATTACCTGATCAAGCCTATAGCTTTTAACCGCTTTGTGAAAAGCATCAACAAGTTCGACCATCTTTCCCATTTGGCAAGTTCCGTCTATGTCAAAAACAGGCCGCAGGCTATCGATTCGTTTTTTATAAAGGCAGATTCCAAGGGCTTTAAGGAGGTACTGATCAGATGCGATCAGCTGATCTATATCGAAGCACTGCAGAACTATGTGATTCTGCATATGGAAGGGGGACAGCGTTTTTCCTGCCACAATTCAATGAAGGAAATGGAGGACAGTTTATGTGGGGCCTCTTTTAGCAGGATACATAAGTCTTTCATTATCAATGAGGAAAAGATCACCTCGATCGAGGGGAATATCCTGATCATGAACGGGAACGAAACGGAAAGACTTCCGATAGGCAATACTTACCGGAAGGCTTTTTTTGAAAAAAAAGCACATAAGATGATTAGAAAACAGAAGACAGCGGTGCAGGTACTTTCCTATTCCAAACTGGCGATGTGGCTATTGGGGTTTGGGATGCTGATTGTGGAAATGCAGGCATCGGTTGAGATTTTTATACGGGGCTGAAGAGAATGAAGAATAAAAAATTTTTGATATTGCTGCTGCCGCTATTGGCCGCCTGTAGTGAATTTATTGAACCATCGATCGGATCACGGGAGATTGATCTGCTTGCCCCTGCCAATCGGCTGGAGACCAACAGCTATCAGCAGACTTTTTGGTGGAACCCGATGGCCGATGCGCTTTATTATCGGCTTCAGGTGGTTTCGCCGCGTTTTGACAGTGTGAGCAAGGTTTTGCTGGATACGCTGATCAACAAGGATAAATTTGTCTATACCCTTGATCCAGGAAGCTATGAGTGGCGGGTGAGGGGAGAGAACGGTAGCAGTGCAAGCGCTTATACGCAAAGGTCGCTGGTGATCTATCCTTCTTCGTTGAGTGATCAGGTGCTGCAGCTGAGCCTGCCTTCAAACGGCCTTTCGGTATCGAAGCCGCAGGTGCGGTATGAATGGCTGAAACTTTTTGGGGCCACAACTTACCGCTTACAGGTGGACCGGAACAACTTTCTTGACGAAAAGAACATGGACCTGAACATCACGACCGAAAACCTGGTTTTTCTGCAGACCCTGAGCGCGGAGGGCAATTACCAGTTTAGGGTAAGGGCAGAAAATGCCACGCAGAACTCAAAATGGAGCACGATAAGAACGCTCACTTATGATGCCACCGGGCCCGAGCGTCCGGTGCTGAGTACGCCCCTGAACAGGCAGTTGGTTTCAAGGCCGGTCAGACTGGTCTGGAACAAGGTTTCGGATGCGGWCAAGTATGAGCTATGGGTATACAAAAGCGATGGGGACACGCCCTACAATTCCAGTTATCCAAAAATCCTGACCGCAACCGAGTTCAGTTTTGATGCGGGGGATCCTGGCGAGGTGGTGGCCTGGAGGCTGAGGGCGTTTGATAAGGCGGGCAATGTTGGGGCATACAGCGAACTGCGGACTTTTACCATTCAATAAAGGCTGATGAAAGATAAGAAAATGACCTACCTTTTGATCTGCTGCGTAGCGGTGGTATGGGGCGTGATCTTTTACCGTGTGTTTTCCGGCCTGGCATCCGAAGCACCTGAGCTGCCGGTAGCCAAAACCCTTAAGGGGGGGTATTTTAACCTGGTCGACCATGCAGGCGATACGGTACGGCTTGATCTTTCCTATAACGATCCCTTTTCGGAAACTTATGCGGAAACACCGCCGGAAACGCTTCCTGAAAAGAGTTCATTAATTTCCCAGCCCCAGGTGGTACCTTTAAAGCCTAAAACGGACTGGTCGGGGATTGTTTACAGCGGCCAGCTCTACAACAGTGTGCAGCGCAGGCACGTGGCGATTATCAATGTCAAGGGCCGTGAAGTGATGCTTAGTGAGGGGGAGCGTGGGGAAGGACTGAAATTTGTCAAACGTATAGGTGACTCCATCAAAGTGGAGTACCAGGGCGCAAGCCGGTGGATGGACCTTACTCGGAATTCTATGAGAACAAGGCATTAAAAACACAAGGGTATTTTGACATGGGCCTGAAAAGCGGAGAGTGGAAAAGCTGGAATGAAAAGGGACTGCCGGATTCGGTGGCGAACTATTCCAACGGAAAGCTCAGCGGACGTTTCGAACGTTATGATGCATCAGGTGGGCTATTGGTAAAAGGGAAATACCGTAAAGGACTGATCAACGGGAAACTGGAAAGGCGCGTTTCGGCTGACAGCGTGCTGGTGACCAGGTATAAAAACGGAAAGATCAGCCCGGAAAAACCTTCAAAGATAAAGGCTTGGGTGAAAAAAATATTCAGGAAGGATAAAAAACGTACAGATGGAACAAAGGGCAAGGAGAGACCAAAAAACTAATGATTCCTTTGAAGATTGTTTCAGCGGTTTGACATTGGATGGCGATTGGTGGAACCTAGGTGTTGTTGCTAAGCGCCATAAATTCCCAGGCCCATGTTAAAGGCCGGCGCACTGTATTTTGCGGTGATCTCCGCTTTTCTGATCGCGGTCATCTGCGCTTCGCTGATCATGATCGCGGCCTATTACAGGGAAAGTTACCTCAGGGAGCTGAGACGGGCCAGGCTGGAGAGGAACATGGATTCCTCGGTTGCTTATGTGTTAAAGCATCGGGGGTCTTTGGGGATGGACAGCATAAGGATGGATCTTTTGGGAGAAGGCACGGACAGCGTGAGCATCAACAGCGGCTTGTGGGGGATTTTTGAATGTCCGGTCATCAGGGCATTCGTCTCTACCGATACGATAAAGAAAAGTTTTTTGATCGGCATGGATACGCGGATGGATACCCTTGCACTTTACCTGAGCGATGAGGACCGGCCGTTGTCGGTCAGTGGCGATACACGGGTTACTGGAGATGCAGAAGTTCCGAAATCGGGGATGCGCAAATCTTATGTGGAGAACAGGCCCTATTCAGGGGACAGGCTCGTTTACGGGAAAATACTGGAAAGTGGTCGTACACTTTCTCCCTTATCGGGCGATATGATAAAGGCGCTGGAAAAGGAACTGAACAGAGATCTTTCAACAATGGAGGTGTTAACTGGGCAAAATATGGAGGTTTCCTTTTTTGGACCTAGAAAGGTCTTTTCGGTTCCCCAGGCCGGACAGGTTACCGGGGAGCTCTCGGGACAGCTTGTGCTGCATTCGGATACTTCGGTATTTATTTCCAGGACTGCAAAGCTGAACAATGTTATCGTTTATGCGCATAGCATTACCGTGGAGGAAGGATTTGAGGGCAACTGCCAGCTATTTGCAAGGGATTCCATTGTCGTTGGTGACAAAGTAGTGCTGCATTATCCTTCGGTGCTGGGACTGGTAGCTAAGGAAAAAATGGTCGACCAGGCCAGGATTTTGGTGGGGAAAGATGTAAGTATCGCTGGAATGGTGTTTAGCTATGAGCCAAAAAGATCGGCGCTGCAGACCATGATCAGTCTTTCAGAGCGGACGGAGGTAAAGGGAGAGGTTTATTCAACGGGCCTGGTGAAGCTGGGTAAAGGGGTGAGCGTGGAAGGCAAGACTTCCTGTAACCGCTTTATCATGCAGACGCCGACAACACTATATGAGAATTTTTTGGTGGATGTCACGCTGAACCGCAGGGCAAGGGACAGGCATTATCTTTCTTCGCCATTATTTGAGGCAAAGGTACAACAGAAAGGGATATTGAAATGGTTAAACTAAAGGCGAAGAAAATAGAAGCTTCGACACTCGTCGAAGTGCTTATTGCCATGGTGGTGATCATGGCGGTATTCTCGGTGGCTATTGGTGTGTTCAGCAATGTGCTGAGCGGTGGGATTTCCCTAAAAAAAATACAGGTGCAGGCACAGATGGAGGTGCTCATCAAACAGTTCAGGGAAGAAGGTTTAAAGGAGGATCGGATGCTGAAGATTGAC
>NZ_JBFTRT010000543.1:0-3415 GCF_056399685.1 Pedobacter sp. 01N416 | reverse complement strand
CTTTTAACTCTGTAAAAGAACTTTTCTTCAAGTCTAATATTTCAATATTTTTTTTATAGTCATTATAATAAATCCCCGCCGTAAACCCCATTCCAAATAGTGATAGAATAGATATTATGGTGCCAACATTTGTGCCTAAATTCAGTATTAGTAAATTTAAACTCGTGGTAAATAAACTTCTAATGTTGGTTGTGCTCATTCTTTTCTATCATATAAGTGGAAATCTTTTTTTGATGACGGCTAAATATACCCTTTCTAGAGCAAGTCTTCGTGCCCATTGCCTTAAACATTGGCCTGACTTGTGTCTAAAAAATACTATCGATTAATTACTTCATCAAAAGCACAAGTCATCCAGCTTGTTAACCTAGACAATAAGATTTGTGCTAGTATGGGGAATTACAAATGTTGAATTTACAATCTTCAACTCTATTATTGCTAATACGGCGCTAGTCCTTTTGTTTTATGTAAATAAATTTTTTATCATTTGTTTAATCGTACCGTTCTCTAGTTTTAGTCCGAGCGGTTTTGAAATGTCATGTCCCTCGGTTAAATGTAAAGATGTATTGTATATTATTCCTAATAAGAAATATGTCTCGGGAATATGTATCCCAATATTTTGGGCAAAACGCAGCTTATTCTTGGTCCCATTTGTATTTATGAACTTAGTCTTATTTGCAGGGTCTGGAATTAAATCATAAACAAGTTTTTCTATTTGAACTCTAACTCCAAAACATATAGCTAATGGGTCAAATACATCCTTCTGAAACAAGTATCTTCGTACCTCTCTGAATACTTTTTGAAAGAATTTTTCAGGTTTAGCCCAATCTACATTAAGTTTAAGTGCATTGAACTCATGTTCCAAATTAATCGTATTGATTGCCGGATGATAGTGAAAGTAGTATGCATCTACTTGGACTTTGATACTTGAGTCGTCACGCTTATAGATAATTTTTAATATGTTTTGATTAGATTTTACATTTGGCTCTTTCAAATAACCTACCTTAATTTTTGTGTCATTAAAACAGAAATGGTTGAAGAATAATGGGTCAAGATGCGTTAATAAAATGGGGAATATCCTACGCTTCTGTCTTTTCATTTCATCTATGAATGTTGAAACATAATATTGAAATGTTATAAGATTTGCATCATCCATATAATCAAATATTTCATCTATTATAAGTATGCAATCGTTTTTCTTGAAATTCCTTCTTGATTTTAAAAGCAGGGCAATGAAAGTTAAAATATCTCTTTGGCCATTCGATATTTCATGTGCCTTTGGCCATCTTACAACAAGGCTGTTTCCTTCAACTTTTGGTTTAATGTCGAATCTATCCTTTACTGGGTTGAAGGATTCAATTGTTTTAGTAAAATCATCTTTTTCATCAAGATAATATAGATATTTAGAAGCTTTTTTGAAGTTGCCCCCCATTCTATCTTTAACCGAAAGTATTTGCCATGCTGTAAGATATGCGTTCACTTCATCCTTAACCTCAACGAAACCAAATGAAGTAATTATGTCTACTAACTTTCTAAACTCGTCCAAAGCTTGAAATGATGGTAAAATATTCGATTGAATCCATCCTTTAATAGAATTACCTGTTCCATTTTGTCTATTGATAGCAGGAAAAGCAGAATCGAAAGTTTGTCGATATGGTTTTAAGCTGAAGCGAGTAAAGTCAATTTCACTTTCAATTCTGAAGAAGAGATGTCCATAGTTAAATAGGTTTGAAATGTTATTCAACAATTTGCTACCATTTGCACCGAATGTTGATTTCATGGTAGAAGAATTATAATCAAAAGAAATTTTTGGAGGTATAGTTTGGATTAACGTAGTTGGCATTATATCAAGAGAAGTTTTTGCAAATGCTGAACGTCCGGGAATTTTCTGTACCACAGATTTTGGCTCAGTCTGATTATTTATAACAAACACATCAAAGTAATTCGAAATTGTATTTTGAGTATCGTCTGCAACAAGCGTTTGCCCTGTTGTCAAAGTGAGAGTTAATATAGGTCTATTGTTAGCATCTTTTAGATAATAGTTTTTGTCGTCTAATTCAATTTTGTTGCTTCTTAAAGAATCAAATCCGATAGCGAAGGAGCTTTTTCCAAACCCGTTCGGAGCAACTAATATGTTCGGTCTGTCAGGAACTAAGTCAAGGGTAAACAGCTTGTGTCCAATGCCTTTAATGTTCGTTATCTCTATTGTTTTTATGTTCATTCTTAATGCAGGGTGTTGTTTGTATAATGACGGCTAACTCCCGAATATACGGTACTAAAAAATCATAAAAACCTTCATTATTTGTACACTTTGGTATTTGTTAAACGTTTATAAGCGCTAACACTCAGATGATCTATTGTAAAGAGAAGATGAAGAGTTTAAAATTTATTTAGTTTATCTAAATTATTAGTTTAATCTTAATCCTCAATACGGGAAACCATAATTACACATAAGTAAGTATATCATCTTATTTACGTTATCACTTATCTCTTCATTATATTTCCTAATCCATTCCATTTTGTTAGTTTTGAGGGTAAATAATTGAAATAAATAAAAAGCAGAATGAATCATTGGTTAGTAAAATCAGAGCCTTTTAAATACAGTTGGGAAAAATTTAATCAGGATGGCCGTACCTTTTGGGATGGTGTGCGTAATTATCAGGCCAGAAATAACCTAAAAGCCATGCAAGAAGGAGATTTGGTGCTTTTTTATCATAGTAACGAAGGTAAAAATGTAGTGGGTATTGCAAAAGTAGTAAGGGAGTTTTACCAGGATCCAACTACTGATGATGCCAACTGGGTAGTGGTTGACTTATCGCCTGTAGAAAGCCTGAAAAATCCGGTTTCTTTAGAGCAGATCAAARCTGAGCCGAGTTTGGTTGATATTTCATTGGTGCGCCAGGGTCGTTTATCTGTCATGCCATTAAAAGCAGAAGAATTTGATAAGATTTTGGAAATGGGGGCTTAGTCCGAAGTCTTGAGTCTGCAGTCTTTAGTCGATTACGAGTTCGAATTCAGTTAACCGATTTAAACAATTAACCTTTTAATCATTAATCAATGAAGTCGGTTCAAGCGAGAAATTGTCATCCTGAGGAGTAATTGTTTCATAAAATCAATATAAAAGACAAATCTTTTTGGCAAAATAGTAGGCTGCGTGAGATCGTCATTCCCAACTCGATTGGGAACCACGGAGTGCTCATGAATGCCTCTGAAAAAAGGAAAACTTATGAATAATCGTAATGCAAGCGCTTTAAGATTCCCGCATGCGCGGGAATGACGACCTGCTAATGGATTCTGTCTATGGTAGGGTTAATTAATTGTTTAAAATCAACCTTAGCGTCTGTATAATTCTTCCCCGATTCATCCGAGAGACCGGGAGCTATTTGTTCTAGCACTTCGACTCTGTGACCATTAACAG
>NZ_JBFTRT010000542.1:0-3441 GCF_056399685.1 Pedobacter sp. 01N416 | reverse complement strand
ATCGAGAACATCGATATCCAGGCCTTAAGGAATTATATCAAAGGGTATGCAAAATTGCAGACCGCAGAAAATATGCCTTTGACTGTTCAGCTTAAATCGGTAATCAATTTTGACGATCTGAAGAATATTTACCCGATAAAAGGYTACGAACTGAATGGCTTATTGAATATTGATCTGCAAAGCAATGGCCCTTTTAATAAAGCGAAAAAGCTTTTTCCTGTTACCACGGCATCCATTAAACTTAACAATGGTAGAATAGTGACAGGAAACTTTAATTATGCCATGGACAACATCCAGGTTGATGCCGATTTAACCAACAACGATGGCACTTTAAAAAACACCAAATTAAACATTAAACCCATTTCCTTTCGAATGGGCGGGCAGCCTTTTACACTGAAGGCCAATGTGCATAATTTCGAAAATATTGCTTATAGTGTTTCATCAAAAGGAACAATAGACATTGGCAAAATATATAAGCTATTCGGGGTAAAAGGTTATCAGGTTAACGGTTTAATTTTCACAGATGTTTTATTTAAAGGATTACAAAGTGATGCACTCGCCGGTAGATACAACAAATTACAAAATAGCGGCAGTTTAGGCATTAAAGACTTAAATCTTCAATCAGATTTATTCCCCAAAAGCTTTTTAATCAAAGACGGTGTATTTTCTTTTCATCAGGATAAAATGAATTTTGATAAATTCAATGCTACCTATGGGCAGTCTGATTTTCAACTGAATGGAAGCTTAAGCAATGTAATTAATTACGTTTTAAATGAAAAAGCCAAGCTTACAGGCGATTTTAAATTGATCAGTAAAAAAATATATGCGGATGAATTTATGGTTTATGCAGACAATACACCTAAAACAACTTCGACCACAGCAAAGGGTGTGATCATTATCCCCGATAATTTGAATGTTAATTTTGCTGCAAATGTTGCTGATGTTATTTATAACGGCCTAAATATTAAGAATGCAAAAGGAACAATGTCTTTAAATAATGGAACACTTGCCCTAAAACAAGCGGGTTTCAATATTGCGGGGGCACAGGTTGATATGGATGCGAATTACAAGAGCACAAGTACAAAAACAGGCTTATTCGATTTCCACCTTACCGCTAAAGAATTTGATATCGCAAGGGCCTACAAAGAAATTAAGCTGTTTAGAGAAATGGCCAGCTCGGCATCGAAAGTAAAAGGTGTCGTTGGCTTAGATTATCAACTCTCAGGAAAACTGAATGCAGAAATGTTTCCGGTATATCCATCGTTGAAAGGCGGAGGCGTACTGAGCTTGAAAAAAGTAAGTTTAATGGGCTTCAAAATGATGAATGCCGTGAGTAAAGAGACAAAAAGAGACAGTTTAACCAATCCTGATTTATCTGATGTTCAGATAAAATCGACCATCAAAAACAATATTATCACCATCGAACAGACCAAAATGAAGGTGGCAGGTTTCAGGCCACGTTTCGAAGGTCAGGTGAGCTTCGATGGCAGGTTAAACTTGAGCGGCCGCTTAGGCCTCCCTCCTTTTGGTTTATTTGGCATCCCATTGAGCGTAACAGGCACACAAGAAAAACCGATTGTGAAACTGAAAAGAAATAAAGAAGGCAAGCTGGAAGAAACGGGAGAAAATAAATAGCGCTATTAACAAAGGACAAGCCTTAAACGGTTGCTGTATTGCTTTTCCAAAAAGCTAAAGCAAAACCACTGGCTTATCCTATTTGATTTTCGACCTGAAAAAAGCCTTTAAATTTCGTACTTTTGCAGCCGAAATGATTTCAATAAATAATTTAACCTTCCTGATTGGCTCAAGGGCCTTGTACGATGACGCGAACTGGCACATTAAACCTGGCGACAGAGCTGGCTTAATCGGAGCCAATGGAACAGGAAAATCAACACTTTTAAAAATAATTGTAGGCGAATATGCACCGAGTTCGGGTACTGTTTCCATGTCTAAAGACCTGAAAATTGGCTACCTAAACCAGGATTTACTTTCTTACGATTCGCACCATAGCATTTTGCATGTGGCCATGGAAGCTTTTGAGCGCCAAAACCAATTGCATGATGAGATTGAGGAACTGCTTAAAAAAATCGAAACGGATTATAGCGAAGAGATTTTATTTAAATTAAGCGATAAACAGCAAGAGTTTGAAGCTTTAGATGGCTATAACATCGAATACAGGGCAAACGAAATTTTAGCTGGTTTAGGTTTTAGTACAGCAGACCAATTGCGCCCGTTAAATACCTTCTCGGGAGGTTGGCGTATGCGTGTAATGCTGGCTAAAATATTACTGCAAACTCCTGATATCCTATTGCTGGATGAGCCTACCAACCACATGGATTTACCTTCTATTAAATGGTTGGAAAACTATTTAATGGGTTTTGAAGGTGCCATTGTAATCGTATCTCACGATAGGTATTTCTTAGATAAAATTGTAAACCGTACAGTCGAATCGCGCAAAGGAAAATTAACCGTATATGCGGGTAACTATAGCTTCTATGTTGAAGAAAAAGCCTTACGTGGGGAAATTCAAAAGGGCGAATTTAAAAACCAACAGGCTAAAATAAAGCAGGAAGAGCGTTTAATTGAGCGTTTTAAAGCGAAGGCGAGTAAGGCTAAAATGGCACAATCGCGGATGAAAGCTTTAGATAAGATGGAGCGTATTGATGATGTAGATGATGATAATCCGACCGTAAATTTCGCTTTCAAATTTTCTAAACCATCAGGCAGGCACGTGGTGCGTATAGAGCACGCCAATAAGAGCTATCCAAATGTGCATATTTTAGATGATGCAGAAGGTGTAATTGAAAAAGGTGATAAAATTGCCTTGATCGGTGCAAACGGTAAGGGTAAATCTACTTTATTGAGAATGATTGCCGGAACCGAAAAATTCGAAGGTTTCTGTGAAACTGGTCATAATGTTACCACCACTTTCTTTGCGCAGCATCAATTAGAATCACTGCATTTAGAAAATTCGATTTTAGAAGAATTACAGGCATTTGCCCCAAAACATAGCGATACCGAATTACGTAGTATTTTAGGTTGTTTCCTTTTTACCGGCGATGATGTTTTCAAAAAAATCAAAGTGCTTTCGGGAGGAGAAAAATCGCGTGTGGCCCTGGCTAAATCATTAACAACAGATTCGAATTTCCTGATTCTGGATGAGCCTACCAACCACTTGGATATCCAATCGGTTAATATCCTGATTCAAGCATTAGAGCAGTTTGAAGGTACTTTTATTGCAGTATCTCACGATAGGTATTTCTTAGATAATGTGGCCAACAAAATCTGGTTTATCGAAGGCGGAAAAATTAAACAGTATCCTGGTACTTATGCCGAATATGAAGAATGGAATAGCAAAAGAATAATTCCTGTGGCTAAACCCATTCCGGTTAAAATGCCTGAGAAAAAGGAACAGCCAAAAGTTGTTACGCCAAATACAGC
>NZ_JBFTRT010000541.1:0-3448 GCF_056399685.1 Pedobacter sp. 01N416 | reverse complement strand
CCTCAGCACCAGTGCCGTTACAAAAGTGGCAAGGGTAAAATCTTTCAAATTCCCTGAAGAAGGTGCAGGTGTAATGGCTTATCTAACTGAAAAGCCGGATACAGCAAAGAAAACTGTAAAACCGGCTGAGAAAAAGGATGGTGAAATGGATTTTGCAGATGATGAACCTGCCGGAAAAGGTAAGACCGACGAAGGAACCGATTTAGTGGTGAAAAACCTTTTAACGGGCACAGATAAAACTTATAAATTCGTTACCGATTATTATTTCAGTAAAGATGGCAAACAGTTGGTTTTTGCCTGCAGCGGGTCTAAAAAAGACAAAACGGCCCCACAGGGTGTATTCTTGCTCAATACAGAAAAAGGCATATTAAAAAGCCTGATTAAAGGTAAAGGAAGTTTCAAAAACTTCACTTTTGATGAGGAAAGCGAACATGTGGCTTTTGTGGGCGAGCAAAGTCCGGAGAAACAGGAAATAAAAAATTACAACATTTATTACAACTCTTTAACACTAGATACGGCGCAGATACTGGTTGATTTTGATATGCCAGGACTACCTGCAAAATGGTCGGTTAATGGCGATGGTAAAATAACCTTTAGTAAAGATGGCAAGAAATTGTTTTTCGGCATCTCCCCTATCAAAAAACCAAAAGACACCACTATTGTAGATTTCGAAGTGGCCAAAGTTGATGTTTGGAATTACAAAGACGATTACTTGCAACCTATGCAGCTTAAAAATGCAGATAGAGACGGTAAAAAAAGCTATTTATCGGTGATTGATGTTTATAGCAGTGATCCAAAAGTAATTCCATTAGCGGATTTAAAATTGCCTGACGCCAATCTGATTGCTGAAGGTGATGCGAATCTGGTTTTAGCATCTACAGACTATGGCCGCAGGATCGAATCACAATGGAGTGGTTCTACGTCAAAAGATTATTATCTAGTTGATACTAAAAATGGCCAGAAAAAGAAAATCATTGATAATTTAAGCGGTTATGCAATGGCTTCTCCTGGCGGAAACTATGTTTTATATTTTGATAGAAAAGCAGGTAGCTGGAATACTTATAGTGTAACCACCGGAAAAGTAACCGTATTAACAGCTGGATTAAGCGAAAAATTTGTTGATGAGGAAAACGATGTACCGGATTTACCTTCCCCTTACGGTTTAGCAACATGGACCGAAGGTGATAAAGCTGTTTTAATTTACGATAAATACGATATCTGGTCGTTCTCACCAGATGGAAAATCGGCACCAAAAAATATTACTGCCGGTTTTGGAAGAGCAAACAACATTACCTTCCGTTACGAAAGAGTACAACAGGATAACAGGTTTGAGCGCAATGCAGATAGCAAATTTGTAAAAGTGAACGAAACGGTTTGGTTAGATGGTTTTAATAATTTAACTAAAGAAAACGGGTTTTACCGTACCAACGTAGGTTCGGCTAAAGCGCCAGAATTGGTAGTAATGGCTAAGTTTAAATATTCAAACCTGCTAAAAGCTAAAGATGCTGATGCTTATATTTACGATAAAGCCAATTATGTAGAATCGCCAAATGTTTATATCACTACCGATTTCAAAACTGAAACCAAATTAAGCAATACCAACCCTCAACAAAAAAACTACAATTGGGGCACGGCTGAGCTGGTTAAGTGGACCACGCCGAAAGGCTATAAAGCCGAAGGTATACTGTACAAACCGGAAAATTTCGATCCAAATAAGAAATATCCGATGATTGCGTATTTCTACGAAAAACTAACGGATGGTTTATACACTTATCAAGCGCCAGCACCTACTCCATCTCGATTAAATATTTCTTATTTCGTGAGTAACGGATACCTGGTTTTTGCGCCAGATATTAGCTATGAAACTGGTCACCCAGGTAAATCTGCAGTTGAATTCATCAACTCTGGTGTAGAAAGCCTGAAGAAAAATAGCTGGGTAGATGGTAGTAAAATCGGTATCCAAGGTCAAAGCTGGGGTGGTTATCAAGTAGCCTATCTCATTACGCAGAATAACATGTATGCTGCCGCTTGGGCCGGTGCGCCTGTAGTCAATATGACTTCTGCTTATGGTGGTATCCGTTGGGAAACTGGTATGAACCGTCAGTTTCAATACGAAAAAACACAGAGTCGTATTGGTGCAACACTTTGGGAAAAACCAGAATTATACATCGAGAACTCACCACTATTTATGTTCCCGAAAGTAAATACCCCTGTTGTGGTAATGGCTAATGATGCAGATGGAGCTGTGCCTTGGTATCAGGGTATCGAAATGTTTACCGGTCTGCGCCGTTTAGGTAAACCAGTTTGGATGTTAAACTATAATGGCGAAGCGCATAACCTGGTTCAACGCCAGAACCGTAAGGATATTCAAATCCGTGAGCAACAGTTTTTCGATTATTATCTAAAAGGTGCGAAAGCGCCAGCCTGGATGACAAGCGGAGTACCTGCAACTGAAAAAGGAAAAACCTGGGGTTTTGAACTAACAGATGATAAACCATAGTTAGTCCGAAGTCCAGAGTCAGAAGTTCATGGTTGATAGCTTAATACTATTGGCTATGGACTTTTCTTTTGGTTAATGGCTTGATAGATCATAGTTGATGGCCTTATAGTTTATAGCATATTGTTTAAAAACCATAGCAATCAACAATTTAACTACTGACTATCAACCATTATTTAGCTTGCATAATCTGACTTCAGACTAAAGACTGTAGACTCCAGACTCTCCCTCTATGAATTTTCGCTTAAAAGCGGTATTTTAACCCATTCAAAATAAAACTAAACAACCCCAATGGCATTAAGCAGAATTTGGTCAGCATTTATTATCGTGGCTATTGTAGTAGCAAGTATTAAATGTTTCTTTTTCGGACATAGCGATATTTTTAACTGGATGGTAATCGGTAAATCATCCGATCCCTTAAACCCTTTAAAATTAGACGGCATTATCGAAACCTGCTGGATTGCGGTTGACCTTTGCATTAAATTAATTGGAACACTGGCTTTATTTATGGGGTTAATGAGCATCGCCGAAAAAGCAGGTGGTATCCGTTTATTATCCAGAATTATTGGCCCTTTTTTTTCAAAACTCTTTCCTGAAATTCCAAAAGGACATCCGTCTATGGGGCACATGATCATGAATTTCTCAGCCAATTTATTAGGCTTAGATAATGCCGCCACTCCATTTGGTATAAAGGCGATGGAAAGTTTGCAGGAGCTTAATCCAAATAAGGATGTTGCCAGCAATTCGCAGATTATGTTTTTATGCTTGCATGCCGCAGGTTTATGCTTAATTCCTGTTAGTGTAATTGCCATTAGGTCAACCCAAAATGCGCAAGACCCAACCGATATTTTCATTCCGTGTTTGATTGTAACTTTTGTTGGTACCATGGCCGCCATGCTCATTGTATCCTTTAAACAAAAGATAAACCTACTTCAACCCGTTATCATTACC
>NZ_JBFTRT010000540.1:0-3448 GCF_056399685.1 Pedobacter sp. 01N416 | reverse complement strand
AAACCACTCATAGTAGCAAGAACAGCTGTAATCTAAACCCGATAGTACGAATGCCGATTTTTTCTATCGGCAGTAGGGATAGCGGGGCTGTAGCTCTCCATTGGCACCGAAGCCTACATTTTCAAAAACACCCTGACTTATTTTATAAAAAGGAATTATTAATTTTTTGGAGCGCAAGGKCAGTATAAGAAACACCGTTTGTTCCTTTGCTGCGCTTRTACGCTTTCCCGAAAAATCGGGATACCTCCGGGCCTGYAGGGTACCGCTYCGCCAAGGGCTAGRTKGGTTAGGACRGTGGYATGGAAAACCACTCATAGTAGCAAGAACAGCTGTAATCTAAACCCGATAGTACGAATGCCGATTTTTTCTRTCGGCAGTAGGGATAGCGGGGCTGCAGCCCACCATTGGCACCGAAGCATACATTTCCAAAAAAATCTTTCTTAACAAGTATGAAGTCGTTTGGTGCCAATCTTATTGCAGTTTCGATATCCCACAGTAGTAAGATTGCTTCGTCGTTCCTTCTCGCAATGACGCGAAGATCATAATCGTACTGTAAACATTTAAACAAAATATGTCAATTTGTCACTTTTAATTTTATTTATGTATTTTTGCAATCCCCAAAATGTTTTTAAATAATGATTGATTTACAAGTACAGGATAAGACGCACGATGAAGCCAGGCAAGGTGAAGCTTTAATTTTAGATACACCAATTAAAGCCGATGCCCGTAAATTATACATCGAAAGTTATGGTTGTGCAATGAATTTTGCTGATAGTGAAATTGTTGCCTCTATTCTTTCTGAAACAGGATTTGAAACCACAGGGGATTATCACCAGGCCGATGTAATCTTCATCAATACCTGTTCTATCCGTGAAAATGCTGAAACCAGAGTTAGGAACCGCTTATCGCAGTTCGGTGTCGAGAAACGCCGTAACCCGAAATTAATTGTTGGGGTTTTGGGCTGCATGGCAGAACGTTTAAAATCTAAATTTTTAGAAGAAGAACGTTTGGTTGATGTAGTGGTAGGACCCGATGCTTACCGCGATCTGCCTAACTTAATTGAACAGGTAGAAAGTGGACATAAAGCGGTTAACGTACTTTTATCCCGCGAAGAAACCTATGCGGATATTAGTCCGGTTCGTTTAAACAGCAACGGAATTACCGCTTTTATTTCCATTACCCGCGGCTGTAATAACATGTGTTCTTTCTGTGTGGTTMCTTTTACCCGTGGCCGCGAACGTAGCCGCGATGCCCATTCCATTATACAAGAAGCAAAAGGTTTATTTGAAGCTGGTTACCGTGAGGTTACGCTTTTAGGCCAAAACGTAGATTCATATACCTGGACATCGGAAGATGGAACTGAAACCGTAAACTTTGCGCAACTTTTAGCGCAAACAGCTTTGGTTAGTCCTGATTTAAGGGTACGTTTTTCTACTTCGCATCCAAAAGATATTACCGACGAGGTTTTACATACCATTGCTAAATACGATAACATCTGTAATTATATCCACTTGCCAGTTCAATCGGGTAATACCCGCATATTGGAGCTAATGAACAGGACTTATACCCGCGAATGGTATATCAATCGTATTGATGCCATCCGTAACATTATCCCGGGTTGTGCAATTTCTACCGATATCATCGCTGGTTTTTGTACTGAAACAGAAGAAGAGCATCAAGAAACCCTGAGCATGATGGATTACGTAGAATATGATTTTGCATATAACTTCACTTATTCTGAAAGACCAGGAACTTTAGCTGCCCGTAAATTGGAAGATGATATTCCTGAGGAAGTAAAAAAACGCCGTTTAGCTGAGATTTTAGCTAAGCAACAAGCACATTCGTTAATGCGCTTACAAGAGTGGGTGGGTAAAACCGTTCGTGTTTTGATTGAAGGCACTTCTAAAAAATCTGATCTGGATTATTGCGGAAGAGGAGATAGCGGAGCCATGGCGATTTTCCCTGCAATTGAAGGCGTTAAACCAGGCCAGTATGCAAATGTATTTATCGAAAAGTGTACATCAGCTACGTTAATTGGTAAAATAGTATCATAAAATCCCGTCATGCTGAACTTGTTTCAGCATCTTAAATTGAAAGACTCTGAAACAAGTTCAGAGTGACGTAACTTTAGAAAGAATAAATGGATACACAAAATATTAAACAGCGGTTCGGTATTATTGGCAATTCGCCATTGCTTAACCGTGCTATCGATATTGCAAGCCAGGTAGCACCAACTGATATGTCGGTGTTAATAACAGGCGAAAGTGGTAGTGGTAAAGAGGTATTCTCGCAGATTATCCATCAAATGAGTGCCCGTAAACACGGTGCTTTTATTGCTGTAAACTGCGGCGCCATTCCCGAAGGAACCATTGATTCTGAATTGTTTGGTCACGAGAAAGGATCTTTTACAGGTGCACATGAGGCACGTAAAGGTTACTTTGAAGTAGCAAACGGCGGAACCATTTTTTTAGACGAGGTTGCTGAGCTGCCTTTGGGTACACAGGCGCGTTTGCTGCGTATTTTAGAAAGCGGCGAATACTTACGCGTAGGCTCATCTAAAGTTCAGAAAACAGATGTTCGCATTATTGCTGCAACCAATGTTGATGTATATAACCGCGTTAAAAACGGAAAATTCCGCGAAGATTTATATTACAGGTTAAATACCGTTCCGYTGCGCATACCGGCTTTGCAAGAGCGTAAAGAAGATATTTATTTATTATTCAGAAAATTCTCTGCCGATTTTAGCGATAAATACCGTAGCCCTGCATTACATTTGGAGCCAGATGCCATTCAGATCCTAACCAATTATAGCTGGCCGGGTAATGTTCGTCAGTTAAAAAATATTGCCGAGCAGATCTGCGTATTGGAAAAAGACCGAAATGTAACCGGACAAGCCATTTTAAACTATATCCCGAACGAGGCCGGAAGTAACCTGCCAATGACGATTAATTCTCAGTCGAAAGAAGATTTTACAGAAAGAGATATTTTGTACAAGGTACTTTTCGATATGAAAAAGGATATGGTTGAGCTTAAAAAACTTGTTGCCGAAATTATTCAGCACGGCGGAAATACTGCTACCGTTTTAGCAGATAATCCTCAGTATATCAATCAGCTATACCGCGATGTAGAACTGCCCGCAGGGCAAGAGCATGCCTTTACCATTCAGCAACCTACGCCAAGCAATAATAATAACAACAATAACAATACTGATTATTTTGCACACGAGGCCGAAGAGGTAGAAGAATCTTTATCATTAGTGGATAAAGAATCAGATCTGATAAAAAAAGCATTAAAAAAACACAAGGGTAAACGTAAGTTTGCTGCACAAGAACTGGGCATTTCAGAGCGTACCCTGTACAGAAAAATTAAAGAATTGAATTTATAGCTTCATCGACTTTAAAACAAACCATATACTGATGAAACCATCATGAGCATACCACTTACAAAC
>NZ_JBFTRT010000539.1:0-4650 GCF_056399685.1 Pedobacter sp. 01N416 | reverse complement strand
GGGTTTTACCGGTGCAGCAATAATGTCTTTCGTAAATGGAGAAACCTCATTAACATTGGTTTTTACCGCGGTAATGGCTGGCTTTTCTACTTTAACGATGCTTTTATCTTCGCCTTTATGTTTTAAGATAGAAACATAGTTGTTGACGAAAAATTTATTGGCAAAATCTACAATTTCCTTTTTGGTTACTTTAGCCATTGCATCGGTTGATGCCAGGGTTTTATCCCACTCCGTACCACGGTTTTGGATAAAGGCATTCATCGCGAAATCTGCACGCACATCGTTATTATCGAAACTTTGTAACTCTGCCAATTTGATGTTTGCAACAGTTGCTTTAATCAAACTTTCGTCGAATTCGCCTTTTTTAAGGAGTTCTACCTGCTCTAACAATAATTTTTGCGCTTCTTCTAAACTTTGTCCGGCTTTAGGTGAGCCAGATAAGATGAAGATTCCATAATCTTTCATCGAGTTATAACCAGCGCTTGCCCTCAACATTTTTTGCTGTTTATTGATGTTGATATCCATTAAACCCGCTTTACCGTTGGCTAAAATGCTGCCGATTAAATCCAGTAGTAAGCTTTGGTGTGTATTTTGAGCAAAACCTCTATAGGCAACGTATAAATTTTCGGCACTTGGACCGTAAATGTCAACCGTTTGAACCTGCGTTAATGGTTTTTCTGGAGCAGGGTTGTAGAGTGAAAATGGTTTTGGAACCATGAAGGCAAAATCTTTATCGATTTTTTTAATTAAATCATCATAATTAATATCGCCACTCATAATTAGGGCCATATTATTAGGCACATAATATTTGTTGTAATATTTTCTGATTTCGATTAAAGATGGATTTTTTAAATGTTCAATGGTACCAATGGTGGTTTGTTGTCCGTAGTTATGTGTTGGGAACAAAGCATACAGCATTTTCTCATACATTTTACGGCCATCGTTATCCATACCGATGTTTTTTTCTTCGTACACAGCTTCTAACTCTGTATGGAAGATACGGAAAACAGGGGCGCGGAAACGTTCTGCCTGTACGGCCAAAAATTTATCAATGGCGTTTGATGGAAGATCTTCCTCGTAAACGGTTTCTTCTACCGAGGTGTGGGCGTTGGTAGAGTTGCTCCCGATCGATTTCATCATTTTATCGTATTCGTTTGCGATAGAATAATTAGAAGCTTCGCCCGAAGTTTTATCAATTTCTTTATAAATCTCTTTACGTTTAGCCGGATCGGTAGTTTTGTTGTATGTTTCGTAAAGTGCCTCGATCTTATCTAAAAGTGGTTTTTCTTTGGCATAATTTAAGGTTCCAAATTTATCCGTTCCTTTAAATAAAAGGTGTTCTAAATAATGCGCCAGGCCGGTATTGGTACGCGGATCGGTATTACTGCCCGCTCTTACCGCCATTTTATAGGTAATATTTGGCTCTTTATTGTTCTGGGATAAAATTACTGTCAAACCGTTTTTTAGTGTATAAAAACGTGTTTTGGTCGGATCGTTGGTTACATACCTGTAGCTAAAGCCACCAGATGTTCCTGTTTTCCATTGATAGGTTGTTTGCGCCTTCGCTAAAGCACCTGTAAATAGAAAACAAGCCAAAGTAAATAGTTTGAATTTCATTGAATTGGTTTTGGTTTATGATAATGAGTGCGTACCTGTTGGTTTAAGCGTGATCTCAAATACAGCCTTCATTTTTAATAAGTTATTTATCCAAATATATATGCTTTCTGGCAGGGAATGAAATAATTTTGATTTCAAAACTAAAAATCTAGGAATAAATGATTTTTGCATATAAACCATGCTTTATTGTGCCTTGAATTTATAATCTGTATTTTTACCGACATGACAAAGCAGGGCACAAAACCAAATATTTTAGTTGTAAATGATGATGGCATTACAGCTACAGGCATCAAAAATTTAATGGAGGTAATGCAGGAGCTGGGCAATGTAGTGGTGGTTGCGCCAGATAGTCCGCAAAGCGGAATGGGGCATGCCATTACCATAGGTAAACCGATCCGTTTTGATAAGGTTGATCTTTATGCCGGTGTAGAAATGTACAAATGCAGTGGAACCCCGGTTGATTGTGTTAAAATTGCTGTAAATAAGATTTTTAAAGGTAAAAAACCTGATTTATGCGTTTCAGGAATTAACCATGGACTAAATAATTCGATTAATGTACTTTATTCAGGTACCATGTCTGCAGCGGTGGAAGGCGCGATAGAAAAAATCCCCTCTATTGGTTTCTCTTTAGATGATTTTGCAGCCGATGCCGATTTTAGTCATACCAAAAAATACATTAAAAACATCTGTGAGCAGGTTTTGGTGAATGGTTTACCAGAAGGAACCCTTTTAAATGTGAATTTCCCAAAAGGCGATCAGCTAAAAGGCGTTAAAGTTTGCCGTCAGGCCAATGCAAAGTGGATGGAAGAATTTGATGAAAGAACTGATCCTTACAAACGACCATACTATTGGCTAACCGGTGTTTTTGAAAATTTCGATAAAGGAGAAGATACCGATGTTTGGGCATTGGAAAACAATTATATTTCTATTGTCCCGGTCCAGTTTGATTTAACGGCACACCATGCGATACAAGCAATAAACAGTTGGGATTTTATTGGCAACAATGCTGCTAAATCTACAAGTACCGGCACTAAAGTTTCAGCGCCAGATGGCATAAATTTAGGTTAAGCGCTTGCCATTATGATTGATCGATTGAAAAGATTAAATAATTCTGTATGGATAGGTTTGGGCATTGGTTTGCTTGTGCCGGCAATATTTTGTTCCATTGCCTGGTACATCATTACCCATGTTGCTTCCCTTGCTAAAGCAGATTTGTTATATATTGGTGGTATTGCAATAAATGCCTATACCATGCAATACTTTTTTAAATACAATAAAGAAAATATTGGCAGGGGTATATTGGCCGCAACGTTTTTATGCGCTTTTGTATTTTTTGCTTATAAAGTTTTTTAAAACAGGCGTCATTGCGAACTGAAGAAGGGGATGGTGAGCTGGGTGAAGCAATCTTTCCGGCCAATGGTATTAAAGTATGTTATTATATTTCACCTAAAGTTTGGGCATGGAACCAAAAACGGGTGCTGAAAATCAAAAAGGTTGTCGATCATATGTTCTGCATCTTACCTTTCGAAGTAGATTTCTACAAAGAATGGGGCATGCAGGTAGATTATGTAGGCAACCCATTATTAGACGAAATTGCGCAATTTACTCCAGATCTAAATTTTCGCGAAAACCATCAATTAGGAGATGGAAAAATTATCGCCCTGTTGCCTGGTAGCCGCAAGCAGGAAATAGAACGTTTACTCCCGGTGATGTTGAGCATTACCGAAAACCATCCCGATTATATTTTCGCCATAGCAGCCGCACCAACCTTTACCGAAAGTTATTATCGCCGGTTTACGGGAGATAAAAAAGTTCATCTGCTTTTTAACAGTACCTATAATTTATTGCACCATGCGCATGCTGCAATTGTAGCTTCAGGAACAGCTACGCTAGAAACTGCTTTGTTTAAAGTGCCACAAGTGGTTGTTTATAAGGGCGGAACCATTTCAATTGCCATTGCCAGGATGTTGGTGAAAATTAAGTTTATTTCATTGGTTAATCTTATTGTAAACAAGAAGATTGTAACCGAACTTATCCAGGAAGATTGTAACACCCAAAAGGTGAACGGAGAACTCAAAATTATCTTAACAGGGGAGGGCAGGAGTGAGATGTTAAAACATTATGATGAGTTGCTTTTACTTATGGGAAAACCCGGCGCTTCGGCAAAAACGGCCAGATTAATTACGACCTATCTGCACAAAACAATTTAACAGGATAGAGGGGCCTGATTATGAACTTATTTATTTATACAGGATATTAATTTTGATACAAAAGACGCTTTAATGGTGCCTTTTGTTGTTTTAAGCTTTCATATTTACATTGAACCATCCTTTAACAAGTGTTTCTAAAACGATTAACATAAAAAATGTTAAATTGCGTCTTTATAATGGGCAAAAATTTAAAAGCTGCAATTTTTATTTAGCTTTGAATTGATTAACTTAAAGAAATCCAACCAGATGAAATCGCTTTCTATTAAAGATATAGCCGTAAAAGCAAATGTATCCATTACCACAGTTTCATTCATTATTAACGGTAAAGCAAAAGAGAAATCGATAAGCGAGGCAGTAATAGAGAAAGTTGAAAAAATTATCGAAGAAAGCGGTTATAAGCCTAATCAGATTGCAAGAAGCTTAAGAACTGGTAACTCCAATATCATCGGCTTAATTATCGAAGATATTTCCAATTCATTCTTCTCGAGGATTGCAAGGTTAATCGAAGATAAAGCCTATAAAAGAGGCTATAAAATTATTTATTCCAGTACAGAAAACAGCATCGACAAAGCAAAGGAACTGATCAACATGTTCAAATCGCGAAAAGTTGATGCCTATATCATTTCTCCAATAAAAGGAATAGAAGAAGATATACAAATGCTCCTGGATGATGGAAACCCTGTAATCCTGTTCGATAGAAATTTGTCAGACATTAATACCAGTTATGTTGGAGCAGATCATTTTAATGCCTCGCACCAGTCCATACAGAGTTTTATCGATCAGGGTAAAAAGAATATAGCCTTGGTTACCACTGATATAAATG
>NZ_JBFTRT010000538.1:0-3458 GCF_056399685.1 Pedobacter sp. 01N416 | reverse complement strand
TCCATGCGCTCTTTTGTACGGTTCCCTGTCTTTCGATGATAAAGGTATTTGGCACACGTTTATCAGCGGTTAGGCCGCTAAAAAGTGCCCTGCTTTCTTTACTGATCTGGTAGCCGCCCTGTCCGTTAACAGAAGTAAGCGCATAGGCAATGCTATCAAGGTTGGATGCATTTGAAATCGCCGTTAAAAATGGCAAAGCATTTAAACCATAGTTTGCGCCATTTTCATCACGGTTATAATAGGCCAACATGATTACTTCAGCGTTTGCCCTCGTTGTGGTTACATCTTTAAAGTTGGTCAATAATGAAACACCTGTGGCTTCTACTGCAGCAGCAGCGGTGATCGCATCGTTAAAATCTGCCGTTCCTCCAGCTAATACTTTGGCGCTCCATAATTTAGCTTCAGCTTTTAACGCCAATGCAGCGCCATACGAAAACCTGTATTTGGATACGTAAGTTTTTTCAGGAAAAAGTGCTATAGCCTGATCTAAATCAGCAAAAACCTGTTTCATCACCTCAGTGGCTTTCGCTCTTGGCAAAAGTGGAACATTATCATCGGTAATGGTTTCGAGCATCAATGGAGTATCGCCAATAATCCTAACCAGATAAAAATAAGTATAGGCACGCTGACAAAGTGTTTCGGCCTTTAACCTGTTCTTCGTAGCCGCATTAGAAAAAGGAAAAGGCTCTATTTTGCTGAGCAGGAGATTACAGTTACCAATGGCTTTGTATTGTCCATTGTAGTTTAAAGCACCTACTGTTGGACTTAATATCTGTGACCATACCGTTGTTAAACGGCTGTTGGTTCCATTTATGAGTTCCTCGCTCCGTTCGGTACCGTAGGTAATGGAATTGGCAAAGGCCCTGATGGAAGTATATGTTCCGGTAACATAGGGAAGAAAATCGCCCTCACTTTTAAAGTAAACCTGATCGGTAATCTGCGATTGTGGTTTAACTTCGAGTAATTTTTTGCAAGATGAAAAAGCTGCTGCTATTACAATGATAACAGAAAGCAGGATATATTTCTTGGTCATTTTCATGTTTTTAAATGTTAAAATCTTAATGATGCGCCTAAGGTGAACTGTCTTGGACGAGGATAACCTCCCGGATCGAATCCTGTGTAAGTTTCAGGGTTCAACCCTTTGTATTTAGTGAGGTAACCTACGTTGGTAACGCTCGCAAAAACACTCATTCCGGTTGAACCGATTTTCGACATGATGTTTTTAGGCAGATCGTAACTCAGGTAAATTTCGCGTAAGGCTAAAAAGTCTCCTTTCGAAATCATGGTAGAAACATCCGATGCATAACCACTTCCGGTACCTACCGTACTGGCTCCCTGTCTGATAAAGTTTTTCTGTCCGAAATCAGCGTCCCCGAAAGAGAAACGGGCATATAATTTATCCACATCACCAGATTTTTGCCAGATATCGTTCCCTAAAGCTTGTGCCGGAGCACCTTCATTATAGGCCCTGCCCTGTCCTAAAGATCTGGCTAAAGCGCCATCAGAGATCACAAAGCCTAAAGCATAATCCATATTAACCCTAAGCGTAAAACTTTTATAGGTAAATGTATTTTGAAAACCTCCGATTTTATTTGGTGTTTTATAACCCATAAACACCATATCGCGGTTATCGATAATGTTATCGTTGTTTAAATCTGCAAACTTGTAATCTCCCGCATGTTTACCTACCGTTATACCAGCCGCCGTAGCAATCTGATCTACTTTACCCCATGCAGCAGCTTCAGCCTCTGTAGAAAAAACCTTCTCTACCTGCCAGGCATAGTAACCAAACGGGCGTTCTCCTTCTGCATATCCGCCCACTTCAATTTCTTTACCGGTATTTGGATCGATGACAACGCCTCCATTCTGTCTATTTTTTAACCTGCCATTATTAGGTAAGCTGATTACTTTTTGCGCGTTGTAGGCAAAAGAGAAATTGGCGTTCCAGGCGAAATCTTTCATTTTCAGCACAGTTGCCTGAAGCTCGATTTCTATCCCTTTGTTCTGGATTGTTCCGTTATTGAATGTAATGGTAGAAAACGGCGCCTCTGCTGGCAATGGTTTAGAATCGATGCGGTTTTTGGTTAGTTTATCATATAAATCGACAGTAAGATTCACCCTGTTCTTGAAAAAACCTGCTTCTACCGCAACATCAGTTGTTTGTGTGGTTTCCCAAACCAGGTTCGGATTGGATAAGTTTGCACGTTGGATGCCTGAATTCTGTGCATAAACCGCTGAGGTATAACTTCCATAAGTATCGGTTAAATCTAAATCGCTCGAACCTGCCTGTCCCCAGCTTCCTCTAAGTTTTAAGGTGCTCACCACATTCGATTTCCAGAAATCTTCTTTATGGATATTCCATCCTGCAGAAACCGACGGGAATAATGCCCACTTATTTTCAGGGGCAAAATTTGAAAAACCATCGTTCCGCAATACGCCGCTTAAAAGGTATTTACTTTTATAATCGTAACTCAGCTGTCCGAAAAAACTCGCAGATTTAGTTTGGTTAATGCGCGTTCCGAAATTGGTAACATTGGTTACTGTTACACCGTTAATGGTGGTTACAGTTGGTTCGTTTATCGTGGTAATGTAATCGTTGGTTCCACGTTGCGAACCTATATCGATACTGTTCCCGTCATTTTTGGTATAATTAAAACCAGCCAATGCGGTAAAATGATGGTTTTCTTTTAAGGTGTAATCGTACTGTACGATCTGATCGATCATCAACTGACGGGTGTTGTTGGTATTCTCCGTTTTTAACCGGGTGGTTGCAAACTGGATCGGATCTGGAAATGCTTTTCTTGAAAAAATAGTTTTGTCATCGCTAATTAAGTAAGACAAAGCTGGCCTGTAATGTAGGCCTTTAACAATAGCCCAATCTGCATCTACCCTCGAAACCAATCGTTCAGTTGATGCTTTGGTATTATCGTAGGCCAACGTATGAAAGCGGTTTCTTGTCGTTAGGTTTTCGCCTGTAGTTGGTGTACCATCATCTTTAAAAATTCTGATCAGAGGCGTAATGCGTGTAGCGCGTACCAGGTCGTTGGTATATGCATCTACATAATTTGGCAATACATTCTGGTAGTTAAGCATGGCATTGATCTGTAGTTTTTCGCTTGCTTTAAACCCAAAATTTCCAAGCGCACTATATCTTTTATAGCTTGTGCCCACAAAAGTACCTGCCTGATYAACGTAGTTCATTGATATATTGTAAGTAGCAATCTGGCTGCCTCCATCAATCCCAAAATTGTAATTATTGCTTATGCCGGTATTCCAAAGCAGATCCTGGTAATTATTGTCGGCAAATAACAGTTTAGTACCCGGATTAATCGGATCATCCATAGTCTGCCAGCCGTTGGCCAATAAATTATCTGCATATCCCTGGCCTTCAACAGCTACAATGTTATCATATAATGCTGTTAAATTTGTTCCAACACCATACTGCCCTTTGGCAGTGT
>NZ_JBFTRT010000537.1:0-3955 GCF_056399685.1 Pedobacter sp. 01N416 | reverse complement strand
CACTGATGCTTGTTTGGTTTCCAACAAGTATAGTCTGCGTAATATAACCTACTGCGGATACAACAATTTCCTGTTCCCCGTTTATTAGCGAAATCGAGAAACCACCGTTATCATTTGTATAGGTGCCGTTTTTTGTTCCCTTTATCAAAATACTTACAGATGGTATCCCTTTACCATCCTCATCTACAACCTTCCCTTTAATATCAATTGCCCCGACACTTTTATCAATGAAGGGCTTTACGGAAGAAATGCTTTTTTTGCTGAGAATGATTGATTTTTGTCTTAATTCGAAGTTTAAATTCTGATCTTTTAAAATAATTTTCAGGGCCTGCTCCAGTTGGATGTTTTCTAAATCAACACTTACTGCCGTTGTCGTTTTCACAAGATCAGACTCATAGAGTACAATATATCCTGTCTGCTTTCTTATCTGAGTGAAGACTTTCCGAAGACTTATATTATTTTCCTTGAGCGTAATATGCTGCGCAAGAGTAGATGCACTTAACTGTAACAGAAAGGTTGTCATGATGACAATAATCAACTTCATAATGCGCAAAATTTGTTTAGGTGCGACATATCGGATATTGCATCTAAATAGATGAATAAATTTCATACTTTTGGTTGTTTTGGTTGGTTTTGCGGATGCTTCCTGATCGTCGAAAATTTGTAAGCCCGCGGTTAAACAATTAATAGTTCCTTTTTCGGGAACATAAGATCAAAACACACTATCAGTCCCGGTATACATCGGGATTGATAGTTTACCATAATGGTTCTTTAGGGTGAATTGATATTTGAGTGATATACAGTAGATCTATTTCGTCACCAATATCCTCCTTCCCTTAACTTTAAAGTGTATATTTTTTGTTGACTCCAATATTTCCAGCACAGAAGAGACATTGGCGTACCTTGACACCCCGCCCCCATATAACTTATCCTTATCTACATTTTCAGCATATTCGACCTCAACGTTATACCACCTGGAAATCCGTCTCATAATACTCTGCAATGTTTCGTCTTCGAAAATAAAGGCGCCGTCTTTCCAGGCTACGGCATCTTCAGCATTTACATTTTTCACATTGAAACCACCGTCAGTAAATACGGATTGCTGATTGGGTTTAAGCAGGCGTGTTAATTTTTCGGTAATTATTTTTACACTGCCCTCAAGCAATGTCGTAGTGGTTGAGGATTCTTCCGGATAGCTATTGACATTAAAATGTGTCCCTAAAACCTCTACATCATGATTTGCAGTACTTACTACAAAAGGATGCTTCTTATCTTTAGCTATTTCGAAATAGGCTTCTCCCTGAAGGCGGACTTTCCGGATACCGTGGTCCAAAAGATCCGTAGAATAAGTTAGGCTGGAAGCCGCATTTAACCAAACCTTGGATTTATCCGGTAAAATTAAAATGTAGGTTTCCCCTCGGGCTGTGGAAAGCGTATTCATTCCTTCTCCCCCCCCCTTCTTATCAGAAGAAGGTCCTAATCGGTACACCAGATACCCCTCTGCTGTTTTGTTAACACTGATTCCCGACTCCTTTGCTATTTCTCCTTTTATGGCATCGGTCAGTCTTATTTTTTTTCCGCTTGCAAGGGTTAGAGTGGCCCCTGTTTTCCCTGGTGCAATGTCCTTTACATAGGCGGTGCTTTTTTCAGGTTGAGGACGGTATTTTGATAAGAAGAAAAAACCAATACCACAGACTGCTACAAAAAGTGCAGCGACAGCAGCAATACGCGGCCAAAGTTTTACAATGTTTTGTTTTACAGGATCAGCATCTTCATCAGGTGAGGCAACAATTTCCCTGTAAATATTAAGTGCATTTTCTCTATTATAGTCAGGAGCCGGCAAATCGTCCCTATCCCATAAATCCTGTACCAGAATATCAATTTCAGCATATGAATCAGCTTGAGATAACGCCGTTTTCCACTCCTCAAGCTCATCAGAGGTCAAACGCCCGGTCAGGTACTGCTCATATAAATAGCTAAATCTATTCTTGTCCATTTTGTGGTTTTATGATAAACATGAGGTCATATTTAACCTTGCTGTCATGTGACTTTATTAATAAGTCGGAGAAATAAGAAATCGAGGTAATTTTATTTTAAAAAAAATATCGAACTGACTGTGGCGTCGGTGACTTAGAGAAGCTTAAATAGTATAGCGAAGATTACAAACTGTGAATGTTTGCGGACATAGCCCCTAAGGAATTTTAAGGCTAGTTTCATATGGGTCTGAACCGTTCCATGACTTATATTCAGTCTGTCTGCCACTTGCTGATATTTTAAACCTTGCTGATAACAAAGCTGATAAACCTGACGCTGCTGGTCCGGCAGTTTTCCTATACCTTCTTCCAATGCAACGTGTGCGGACTCAAATGTAAAGGACTCATTATTATCCAGTTCTATCGGCGTTAACATAGCTAACACTTCCTTCTGAACATTGAAACCCTGCTCTTTTATCCTTAGCTGATCAATTGCCCTACGCCGTGCTATTGTCTTGATAAAAGCTTCAATACTATTGATCGTCCTGAGCTTGTCGCCAAGCTGCCAGATCTGAAGCATTGTTTCCTGAATTACCTCTTCAGCAGAAGATTCGCATTGCAATAAGCGGAAAGAAAATTTAAAGATTGTCCCATAATATTTTTCGTAAAGGACTTTAAATGCAAGATGATCCCGCTCGGCTATTCTTGCCAACAATTGACCTTCATCAAAAAGAGGTTTAGTAATCATTTCCCAATAGCCAAAGAAGAACAATAATAGCTAATCTTTGAGAATATCACGATACACTTTCTTATTAAAAAAAATAGACTGCAGGCGTTAAGTATAAGGGATGGAGCAATTATAAAATTGCAGATCTTTAATCGGTCATCCATTGTCCATATACACGTTTTAAATTTTAGTCCGATAGAACGGACAGGCCTAATCTTTGGATTTGGCTTAGGCAATATTTTCAACAGACTAAACCTTTGCCTGYGGTTCATGATCTTTCCCACCCTTTCTGCTCATAAGTGCCGCCTGACTCCCGCGCAGCAGCACTCGGCTTGGAAACCCAAAATTGTGCCCACCCAAATTAGGCACGAAGTCTCAGGAGTAGTGATTAAAAATGCAAGTGTAACTAATGACATACACGCCGTGAATAGTCCAGCCACAATTCCAACGCAGATTTTCAGAAATATCTAAATTGTTTAAAAAAATAACCGATCGGACACTTTCTAAAGACCTAAAAGATTTAGAAAATAATTTATTGATTTCTAAAAAAACGATTGATGCTTTTCCTAAAACCACAGAATATTCAATCACAGAACACGGATTATCAATTACAAAAGTGCTTTTAGAATTGAGGGAATGGGGACAATTACATAGAGAAAAAATACTTTCACAATAATGCCTTTTCAGCATATCTGTTTGGGCTAGTGACAAAAATAGCAACAGCTGTAAAGCAAAGAACCATTAGTGGTAATAATTTAGAAATATAAACTTGAATAACGATGAATAAACTTGGGAATAAGATTGCTTTGATAACCGGTTCAAGCAGAGGTATCGGAAGATCAATTGCACTTGATTTAGCAAAAGAGGGGGCATTTGTGATAATTCATTACACAAACAATAGAGATTCTGCTGAAGAAGTATTGAATGAAGTTCATACTATTGGTGGTAAAGGGGAAATAGTTAGAGGTGATTTCTCGAATAAAAAATCCTTAGATGAATTATTCTCACAGATAAACACAATTTTATCCGGAAGAGGAATAGACATTTTGATTAACAATGCTGGAGCTCTTGAAAGAGTTGGCATTGAAAACACTACTGAAGAACAGTTTGACAATATGTTCARTGTCAATGTCAAATCTGTTTTTTTTATCACACAGCATTTTATTTCAAAAATTAATAATGGAGGCAGAATTATTAATATATCTTCAAATCTATCAAAAACACCACGACATGAGGTGCTGACMTACTCAATGAC
>NZ_JBFTRT010000536.1:0-3473 GCF_056399685.1 Pedobacter sp. 01N416 | reverse complement strand
AGAGTGTTGAATCCCACTTTCCCTGAATTGGACGCAAATCTGAACCCTCGAACTTCAAAACCAACTGCTGAAGAAACTGCTAAACACCGTGCTGCCTACGCTGTAATGGTACGTGGACAGTTAACGGAACTACTAACCAACTATGGCAAAATAGATCTGCTCTGGTTTGATGGACGTGCAGCCATAGATAATCCTACCAAGGTGCTAACTCAGGAAGAGATCAGACGTTTGCAACCAGGTATAGTAATGAATCCTCGTATGCATGGCACAGGTGATTTTATAACTTTTGAACGAACTCCTCCGTCAAAGGATCCTGGTGATATTTGGGCAGAGTTCTGCAATACTTGGACAGATAGTTGGAGCAACAGCAATACGCTTCCCTTTCGTTCCAATGCATTTATCTTGGGACAATATGTTGCCATGCGCGCTTGGGGGGTTAATTATTTACCAAGTATTGGTCCCAAAGCTGATGGTTCGATGCCGGATGCCGTGTATCAGAATATGGAAGTTATCGCAAAATGGATGAAAGCGAATAGCAAGTCAGTAAAAAATACAAAGCAGCTGCCTGCTAATGAAACAGCATCAGTACCTGCAACGTCAAACAACAATTTTCGTTACCTTTTCGCCATCCCTGAATTTAAAGACAAAGGGATGTATGAAAAAGATAGGCTTCCAGCAAAAGACATTTTGCTGACACTGAAAACAGCAAGTGAACCAAAAAAGGTTAAGGTGTTGGGCTCAAGTAAGTCGTTAAATTTCAGTTATATCGATGGACAAGTACAAGTTAAACTACCTGCATCTATGCGTACCAATCTGGTTGATGTTGTACAAATTGAATTGTAAAATTATAGAATTTTCAAAAAGTAAAGAGCAAATTATGTACTTATGAAAAATAAGTTTAAATTATTATTAGTGGCATCTATCTGTGCCACTACACTTTCTAGTTATGCTCAAGGTGATTTTAGCATGAAGGCTGATAAATCCGAAGAGGAAGATTATGTTATGACCAAAGATCCATTGGTAAAAGCCAATCTTGATAAATGGCAGGGTTATAAGTTTGGGGTATTGATCCACATGGGGCTTTACACTCAATTAGGATTTCTTGAATCTTGGGGCTTAGTGCCTGAACCTTGGGTAACCAGAGACGGTTATGATAATTATAACAAATATGCCACCGATTACAAAAATGCGCAATACAAATTGAATCCAACAAAATTGGATTCCCAGAAATGGGCAAAAATGTTTAAAGGTGCCGGAGCGAAATACATGATTTTCACCTCCAAACATCATGATGGATTTTGTATGTATGATTCGAAATTTACCGATTTCAAAATTACAAATCCAGCATTGCCTTATAGCAAAAGTCCAAAAGCCGATGTGTTAAAAGACGTATTGGATGCTTCAAGAAAAGAAGGATTGGCAGTGGGTGTTTATTTTTCCAAACCTGATTTTGGAACCGAAGACTTCTGGTGGTCGTATTATCCTCCAAAGGATAGAAACCCTACGTATGACATTACAAAATTCCCAGACAGATGGAAAAGTTATGTGAAATACACTCAAAATCAGTTGAACGAATTAACTACAAATTACGGGAAAGTCGATATTCTTTGGCTTGATGGATGTTGGGTTCGTCCATTAGCAACCATTAATAAAAGGGTCGAAGAATATTGCAAATATCCTTATGATATGGATATTAATATGAAATTGATTTCGGAAACGGCTCGAAAAAAGCAACCTGGAATGCTGGTTGTAGATCGTTGGGTGCCTGGTGAATATGAAAATTATCTGACACCAGAGCAAGTAACACCTGTGAAACCACTAAGCGTGCCTTGGGAAAGCTGCATAACCCTTGGAGGAGCTTGGGGATGGGTGCCAAATGACCATTATAAATCCTCAAAAGAAGTGGTGCATTTGATGACCAGTATCGTAGTAAAAGGCGGAAACTTGTTACTGGGAATTGGCCCAGATGCTAGAGGCGAATTTGATTCAAAAATTGAAAAAACTTTAGCTGGCGTAGGAAAATGGCTTTCGGTAAACGGTGAAGCTATTTATGACACTAAACCAGTTTCGCCGTACTTAGATGGGAATATTGGTTATACTCAAAAAGAGAATGCCATATATGGGATTTATATGCCAGCAGAAGACGAAAAAGAATTACCTGCCAAAATAACCATCAAAACCAACTTGAAAGGCGGTTTGAAAGCAATGTTATTGATCAATAAACAAAAGTTGAGCAGCAAGAAAGTAAACGACGGAATCGCTGTTTCGATTCCAAAAGAACTAAGAACTTCTTTGATAAATCAGGAAGCGATAGTCATTAAAATAAGTAATTAATTCTTTACGATCTATTTGTCTCGTCGTACCATAGCTTGTCACTGGGCCAACCTATAGGCGGAGGAGATTTTGGTATTTACTCGGCAATTTATTTGACGGCCACTTTGCACTAAAATGGAGAGGTGACTACTATTAGTGAAATATACAGTCTATGTGAACAAGCGTGTAATATGTTCCTGCTGTTCCAGAATGAGTTGAAAGCTCCTTATGTTTTCATAAATGTTATGCCACTAAGACGTTAGATTTTCCTTTTTAGACACCCTCTTTGTAATATCTATACTTTGGGAAGGTATACTGAAACGAGAGCTCCCAGCCAGCTTTTCGCTTTTTAGAGGGTGGATTATTTGTCACAGTATTAAACATTGTGGCCTTTGTTGTTTTACATCATGTTAATTTTATCTCGGCAACTTACCTGGCTATCCGCTCATACGCCTTCAGGCCTTGAGCGCAGGGCAGGTATCCGCTGCTATCCCTGTTGCAAAGAGGAAGATTATCTAATAGTATAATGGAACGAAAGGGTGTCGAACCTACCCGTATAATTGATTGGAAATTAGAATTTTGAATGACAGTCATTTGGTTTTGATACCAAAAACTCACCTTTGTTTTTTGAACCTAGATTCTAAATTTAAAAATAGGAAAACGATTAAAATTTTCAATATCATGGGGAAGCCCAATCAAATGCAACCTGGTCAAATCCATAAGGAAAGATTCACAGATGCATTACTTATTTAAACCTGCCGTATTAGGTCGTCCGGTATTCCAAGTCATCAGATGGTAGTGTAAGAACCGGGGTAGTTTATCAGAGCCCAAAAAGAGTTCAAAAGATACCTTTATAAAATGGCCGGAAGACAATCCATATGGGAAACAGTGGGGACGATGAGTTCCAGCTCACCGCACCCGCTGTGTTCTAAACAAGTACTTAGAAACTGGATACAGTCCGTCAATTGAGGACATAGCGTTAATTATTATTCCTTATTATCCAATACTCATTTTATTGAGCGATATTACGTATTTTAGATTTTTTAAATCTAACGTAATCAATGTCAAAATCTAATCCTGCACTCTCAACCAAACTAATCCTGTGGGGAAAAGCCGCAGGGCGCTGTCAGTATGACGGCTGTAATAAAACTCTTTTCCAG
>NZ_JBFTRT010000535.1:0-3503 GCF_056399685.1 Pedobacter sp. 01N416 | reverse complement strand
GGTATCATTTTAACCGCAAGCCATAACCCAAAACAATGGAATGCCTTAAAATTACTAAATGCAAGCGGTGAATTTATTAGCGACGCTGATGGAAAAGAAGTCTTAGATTTGGCAGAAAGCGCTGATTTTGATTTTGCTGATGTAGATAAATTGGGTAAAGTAATTAAAAACGATACTTACCTTCAAAAACACATCGATAAAGTTTTAGCATTACCATTAGTTGATGTTGAGGCAATTAAAAAGGCCGATTTTAAAGTCGTAATCGACTGCGTAAATTCAACCGGCGGTATTTTTATCCCTGCTTTATTAAAAGCTTTGGGTGTGAGCAAGGTGGTAGAATTATATTGTACACCAGATGGACATTTTCCACACAATCCTGAACCACTACCAGAAAATTTAACCGAAATATCGAAAGAAGTTCAGAAACAAAATGCCGATTTAGGGATTGTTGTTGATCCGGATGTTGACCGTTTATGTTTTGTGAACGAAGATGGCAGCATGTTCGGCGAAGAATATACTTTGGTTGCTGTTGCCGATTATGTATTGAAAAATACACCAGGAAATACGGTTTCAAACCTTTCATCAACACGTGCATTACGCGATGTGACCGAAAAAGCAGGAGCAGAATACAATGCATCAGCAGTAGGAGAGGTGAATGTAGTGAACAAAATGAAGGCAACAAATGCCATTATTGGTGGCGAAGGGAACGGTGGGATCATTTATCCCGAATCGCACTATGGAAGAGACGCCTTGGTTGGCATTGCCTTATTCTTAACACATTTAGCTAAATTTGGCAAATCGATCTCGGTATTAAGAGCCAGCTATCCACAATACCACATTTCTAAAAACAAAATTACCCTTACGCCAGAAATGGATATCGATAATCTGTTGAAACAGGTAGAAGAAAAGTATAAAAATCAGCCATACAGTACAATTGATGGATTGAAGATAGAATTTGATAAAACTTGGGTACATTTGCGCCGTTCGAACACTGAACCGATTATCAGGATTTACAGTGAAGCAGAAAATGAAACCATTGCCGAAAATTTGGCTAACAAAATTATTTCTGACATTAAAGAAATATTACACCTTTAATCTCTAAAGGATTTCAGGATTAAGCATACCTGTTCAGGGTTTAATGAAACGATTAAACCCTGAACATTTAAAACAAAGACTGCCACTAGCAAGGTATCTTTGCAACACACTAACTTTTAAATATTCGTAGAAATGAAAAGGGTCTATTTAGATAATGCGGCCACAACGCCTTTAGATGCAGCAGTAATTGCAGAAATGACAAATGTAATGGAAAACTATTTTGGTAATCCATCTGCCATTCATGCGCTTGGCCGCGAGGTAAGAACGCTGGTAGAAAAAGCCCGTAAAACCGTTTCTGGTCTGTTAAATGCATCTCCATCCGAAGTGTTTTTTACTTCTGGAGGCACCGAGGCCGATAATACAGCCATCCGTTGTGGTATCGCCGCCTATGGCATAAAACATGCCATAACTTCGAAAATAGAACACCATGCCGTCGAGCATACTTTAAATACGATGCTTAAAAATGGTGAAATCGATAAATTAAGTTTCGTTAATATTGACGAAAAAGGGAATATTGATTATAACCATTTAGAAGAACTGCTTCAAAATAACGAGCGTACTTTTGTTTCGTTAATGCATGCCAATAACGAATTGGGTACACTGACCGATATGGTTAAAGTTGGCGATATCTGCGAGAAATACAATGCCATTTACCATGCCGATACCGTTCAAACCATGGGGCATTACCCGCATAACGTACGCGAGCTTAAAGCACATTTTATTGTTTGCGCAGCGCACAAGCTCCACGGACCTAAAGGTGTTGGCTTTTTATATGTAAACAGTAACATTAAAATTCCACCGATGATTTATGGTGGGGCTCAAGAACGCAACATGCGTGGCGGTACCGAAAATGTATATGGTATTGTGGGCTTAGCTAAGGCTTTAGAAATTGCTTATGCTGAAATGGATCAGCATCAGGCCTATATTCAGGGCTTAAAAGATTACCTGAAAGCACAGTTAATCGCCGAAATCCCGGGTATTGCTTTTAATGGCGAAACCGATGCCGATAAAAGTTTATATACTGTACTGAATGTATCGTTCCCTGAGATGGATATGGCTGATATGTTGTTGTTTAATTTAGACATCAATGGTATCTGTGCTTCTGGTGGCAGTGCTTGCTCTTCTGGTTCAAATATTGGCTCGCATGTGTTAAACGGTATTAATGCCGATCCAAACCGTCCTTCGGTGCGCTTTTCATTTAGCAAATACACTACAAAGGAAGAGTTAGATTATGTAATAGAAAAAGTTAAAATGGTAGTAAAGCAAAATGCTTTGGCTTAAAATATCATTAACCAAATAGGAGAGTCCCGGTGAGAATCGGGACTTTTTTTTGTTGAAAAAAAAATAGCTGATTTTTTTGGAAGGCAAAGGCAGCATTTCATTTTGAGGTTAGTCCTGCTTTCCATTTCAAGTCCTCGCTGCGCTGTGAGCTTTACACTTCAATCAGGTTTACATACAGATGTCGGTGCTGCTATTTAAGGTTACGGCATAACGCAAAAAGAAGAATTAACTTTAAAACAAATCTCTACGCTCTGCAGCCCATAATAGAATTACAAGCTGTGCCACCTAAACCTGATCAGAACGAGCATCCCGATTCTTCATCGGGATAAAGTGGAGAGCAGGACGGTACTTGCCTAAATACCACTGTACCTGATTTCCAAAATAAAAAATCGCGTTTGAAATAGTTACCGCTTATGTCGAAGCAAAAAAACTCTTGCAAAACTCAAAAATAAAACTTATATTTAATTAAGATAAAGGCAATCCACGCCATTTTAATGTTGTTCCAGAACGAAACCTTATCAAATTTCCCGTGGTATAAGGTTAAGCAAATTTTAAATAGCTTTTTTATTCGCGCATTGTGCAGTTAAAAAGGCATTCTGATTAAAATTGTTAACCCTGAAAACTAACCATGTTTTCAACAATCTATATCGTCATGGAAAAGAGCCAAAACAATCAAAATCTAGAGAACGCGAAGCAGGAAGAAAAATTGAATGAAGAAAGGAAACACATTTACAAGTTTATCCTTAATCCATTTTCGTTTGAATCTTCAAACCATTTCAACAAAATCCATAAAAGAAGATTTCATTCTTTCGGCTGCATTCACGAATTGGGAAAACTTCCGGGAGCAATGTTTTAATTGTGAAAGGTAAACACGTTTAATCAATGCCATTGACTTTTCTTAGGAGAGGCATTTGATCGGCTATGTTGTGAGATAAATGTCTTGCTATGCATCAGGTATGGACTAACCTAGTCTTAATGTCTCGCTAAGACTTTAATTTTTTGCCACGGAAACACCGAAGGCACGAAATATATCCCTCGTTTTTGTCATTCTGAGCGAAGTCGAAGAATAATGACTATCATTAACGGGCTAATAAGTTACTCATCAATAAACCCATTCCCAAAACAAC
>NZ_JBFTRT010000534.1:0-4640 GCF_056399685.1 Pedobacter sp. 01N416 | reverse complement strand
GAACTGCAAGCGTTCAGGGCTTTTTTTGTATCATTTTTGAAAAGGTTGACTTTAGTTTTTGCATCTAAACTGAGAATAACTATTATTGGGGTTAAATATAACCTAGCCAAAAGTGATTACAGCCGAGAACAAAACAAATTTATTAGCAACCAAGCAACATTTCGAAATTTTAGATGGATTAAGGGGCGTAGCTGCCATTGTGGTGGTAATTTATCACTTTATGGAAATCGCGATTACCAATTATAACAAGAATTTTCTTTCACATGGTTTCCTCGCTGTCGACTTCTTTTTCTGTTTATCCGGCTTTGTAATTGCCTATGCTTACGATAGCCGTGCACCACATATCGGGATTACACAGTTCTTTAAATTAAGGCTTATCCGTTTGCACCCGCTGGTGGTTATTGGTTCCGTTTTAGGACTGATCACTTTTCTGATCGATCCATACAGCGATCTTTATGAGGTTTATGGATTCGGGAAAACCTTTCTTTTATTTTTATCTTCAGCTTTTTTAATCCCTTATCCGGCCATGCCCGAGCGGTATACCAACTTATTCTGCTTAAATGCACCGGCCTGGTCGTTATTTTGGGAATATATTGCCAATATCTTTTACATTTTTATACTTTACCGCCTGGGTAAAAAATCACTGATCGCTTTGGTTGTTATAGGAGCGGTATGCCTTTGTTATGTAGCTGTTCGCGCTACCAACGTAGGTGGCGGCTGGGGAGGACAGAATTTCTGGGACGGTGGAGCACGTGTGCTGTATTCTTTTACAGCCGGTATGCTGGTTTACCGTTTAAATTGGGTGATCAAAAATAAACTTGGCTTTTTAGGCATGATCGTACTTTTGCTCGCAGCCTTTTTAGTTCCTTTTAATGATAAATACAATTGGATTACCGAGCCGATACTTGTGCTGTTTTACTTTCCGCTTTTAGTGGCATTAGGAGCAGGTACCGTATTAAACCCATCGTTTAAAAAGATCTGTAATCTCTCAGGCGAAATATCATATCCGCTTTATATGGTACATTATCCATTTGTTTGGATATTTTTAACCTATGTAGCCGAAGTTCAGCCACCAGCATCCTCACTTTGGGTGGTGATACCGGTTTCTGTACTGCTTTTAATTGTTTTCTCTTATATGGTAATGAGATTTGTAGATATTCCTTTGCGCAAATACCTTAAGCAAAAATTTTTAAACGATAACAGAATATGAAATCTTTAAAACCTGCCTTGTTTTTCCTTTTCTTAATTATGCTGTTTAGCTGCAAGCCATCAAATAATGATTATACCTACAACGAAAAAGTAACTTCAATTTTTTTGCGGGAAATGAAACAGATCGATGAAACGGATAGTGTTTTTAAAGATACTTCGAAGGTATATGCAAAAGGTTTTCCTGATTCTATTTTCCTGTCGCACAAGGCTGACAATCTGATCAATAATTCAAAAATAGACCTTCTTGATATCGCACGTTTGAAACCAAGTAAAGCGGCTGCAAAATTTAACGAAGGTGTAATACAATACCTCACTGCCATAAACGATTATGGCAAAACAGCAAAGGAAATGCTGCATGTAAAAGCCATTGACGAAAAACGAAAATACTATGACCTGCTGGCCGTTAAATATGAAAAACTGAATACCTATCCTGATCAGTTACTGGCTATTCAGAAAGTTTATCTGCAAGAAGTAGGACTGCAGCCGAAGTAGAATTTTAAGCGGCAGTATTAAATAGCAGGATAAATTTCGTACCTTTGCACAAAATAAAATCACATTGTAAGTGATCTTTAAAACTTTTTTATTTAAAATTTAAATCATAGTTGTAGATGATTAACATTACTTTACCTGACGGTTCTGTCCGTCAGTATGAAAAGGGCACTTCTGCCCACCAAATTGCATTGTCAATTTCTGAGGGCTTGGCCCGTAACGTATTAGCCGCTGAGGTTAATGGCGAAGTTTGGGATTCAATAAGACCAATCGAATCTGATTCATCAGTAAAATTATTGACCTGGAATGATACTGCCGGAAAATCGACTTTTTGGCATTCATCAGCTCACTTAATGGCTGAGGCTTTAGAAGCACTTTATCCGGGTACCAAATTCGGTATCGGCCCAGCTATCGAAACTGGTTTTTATTATGATGTAGACTTTGGCGACCGTGAATTTTCTTCGGACGATTTCAAGGCCATCGAAACCAAAATGATCGAACTGGCTAAGCAAAAGGAAACTTTTGTACGCGAAAGTGTGAGCAAAGCTGATGCGGTAAAATATTTTACCGAAAAAGGCGATGAGTACAAATTGGATTTAATTGATGGCCTGGAAGATGGTAAGATTACTTTCTATACCCAAGGTTCATTTACCGATTTATGCCGTGGCCCACATATTCCGAATACTGGTTTTGTGAAGGCAGTAAAACTGATGAATGTAGCTGGTGCTTACTGGCGAGGCGATGAAACCAAAAAACAATTAACCCGTATTTATGGGGTAACTTTCCCTAAGGCGAGCGAGCTTACTGAATATCTTTTAATGATTGAGGAAGCAAAAAAACGCGATCACCGTAAATTAGGGAAAGAGCTGGAGTTATTTGCTTTCTCAGAAAAAGTAGGAATGGGCTTGCCTTTATGGCTGCCTAAAGGAACTGCTTTGCGCGAGCGCTTGGTGAACTTTTTAACTAAAGCACAGGCTAAAGCAGGCTACGAGCAAGTAGTAACACCACATATCGGACACAAAAATTTATATGTAACCTCAGGTCACTGGGAGAAATACGGTAAAGATTCCTTCCAACCAATTAAAACGCCACAAGAAGGAGAGGAGTTCTTCCTAAAACCGATGAACTGCCCTCACCACTGTGAGATTTACAAAACAAAACCTCGTTCTTATAAAGATCTTCCGGTTCGTTTTGCCGAGTTTGGCACGGTTTACCGTTACGAACAAAGTGGCGAATTACATGGGTTAACCCGTGTACGTGGCTTTACTCAAGATGATGCACACTTATTCTGTATGCCAGAACAGGTGAAAGAAGAGTTTAAAAAAGTAATCGACTTGGTGCTTTATGTATTTAAATCATTAGGTTTTGATAACTATACTGCTCAGGTTTCATTAAGAGACCCGGAGAACAAATCGAAATATATTGGTTCTGACGAAAATTGGAGACTATCTGAAAATGCCATTATCGAAGCAGCTGCAGAAAAAGGCTTAAATACTGTTGTAGAATATGGCGAAGCCGCTTTCTATGGCCCTAAGCTCGATTTTATGGTGAAAGATGCTTTAATTCCGATATTCGCGGGCTGATTGACTTTCGTGATGAGAAAATCGGTCGCAAAATACGCGATTCGGAAGTTAAAAAGATCCCATACATGCTCATTATCGGTGATAAGGAAATGGCAGAAGGAAAAGTTTCTGTCCGCAAACATGGTGAGGGAGATTTAGGCGAAATGACGTTGGAAGAGTTCAACAATTTATTAAGAAAAGAAATAACAGTTTAAATTAAATAGTACAAATTTGGCATTAGGAAGACCAGGATTTAACAGGGGACCACGTCCACCTTTTAAGAAAAAAGAAGCAGAGCATAACATTAATCAGTATATTAAATCGCCCGAAGTGCGTTTAGCTGGCGATAATGTTGAACCGGGGATTTATCCTTTGGCAAAAGCTTTGGCACTTGCTGATGAACTGGAATTGGATTTGGTAGAAATATCTCCAAATGCCGTACCACCAGTTTGTAGAATTATTGATTACAGTAAATTTGTTTACGAGCAGAAGAAAAAGCAGAAAGAAATTAAAGCTAATGCAAAACAAACTGTAATTAAGGAGATCCGTTTTGGTCCTAACACCAACGATCACGATTTCCAGTTTAAATTGATCTCCTTAATTACAGTTTGTTTTGCATTAGCTTTAATTTCTTTCTGCTTTTTCTTCTGCTCGTAAACAAATTTACTGTAATCAATAATTCTACAAACTGGTGGTACGGCATTTGGAGATATTTCTACCAAATCCAATTCCAGTGCTAAAAAGCGTTTTTCGCTTACTGGAACAGGTAAAATCAAAAGAAACAACGCATACAAAAGTCACATCTTAACAAAGATGAGCACTAAACGTAAACGTGCCTTAGGTCAAGCAAGTATCGTATCTGATGCTGATATGGGTAACGTTAAACGTATGCTTTGTATCGGAAAGTAATTTATTAATTCACCAGGTATCAGGCTTTAAGTTTCCGGTTAAACGGAACGCCGCTTGCCAAAAAACAACAACAACATGCCACGTTCGGTAAACGCAGTAGCTTCGAGAAGAAGAAGAAAAAAAATCCTTAATCTAGCCAAAGGCTATTGGGGAGCAAGAAGTAAGGTTTATACTGTTGCTAAAAACACAGTAGAAAAAGGTTTGCAATATGCATACCGTGACCGTAAAGTTAAGAAAAGAGAATTCCGCGGATTATGGATCCAACGTATTAATGCAGGTGCTCGTCAGCACGGTATTTCTTACTCTCAATTAATTGGTAAACTAGCTTCTAAAGAAATCGGTTTAAACCGTAAAGTATTGGCTGATTTAGCAATGAATCATCCAGAAGCTTTCAAAGCTGTAATTGATGCAGTAAAATAGAAATTTTCGCTTAGGCGATAATCATATTTAAAAAAGGTCCCGATGTAAAAT
>NZ_JBFTRT010000533.1:0-3506 GCF_056399685.1 Pedobacter sp. 01N416 | reverse complement strand
ACTCTGAACACCGTGTTTTGCACTACAAAGACATCACCGGATACGAGATTGAGCGGGTATTGCTGAATGAAATTCATGAGAATAACAACATAGAGATATTAACACATTACTTTGCGCTGGAGTTAATTACCCAGCATCACCTGGGTGAGTTTGTTGATAAACGTACCGAAGATATCAACTGTTATGGTGTATATGCCTTTAACACAGAGCTTAACGATGTGGAAAAGATTGTGGCAAATGTGACTGTGATGGCTTCGGGTGGTGCCGGACATGTATATTCGGCCACAACAAATCCGGTTATTGCAACAGGCGATGGTATGGCAATGGTTTACCGTGCAAAAGGAAAGGTAAGGAATATGGAGTTTATTCAGTTCCATCCCACTGCTTTGTATCATCCTGGAGAGTACCCATCGTTCTTAATATCAGAAGCTGTTAGGGGTTTTGGTGGTGTTTTAAGACGGAAGAATGGTGAGGAATTTATGCATGAATATGATGAGCGTAAATCTTTGGCACCACGTGATATAGTAGCCCGTGCGGTAGATAATGAAATGAAGAAATCAGGCGATGACTTTGTTTACCTTGATATTACCATGCGCAAGAAAGCAGATATTCTGAAACACTTTCCTAATATATATGCCAAATGTTTATCAATAGGGATAGATATGACGAAAGATTATATACCTGTTACACCTGCATCTCATTATATGTGTGGTGGCATTTTAGTTGATGAATATGGTCGCTCTTCAATTAAAAATTTATATGCCTGTGGCGAATGCTCTTCAACAGGTTTGCATGGGGCTAACCGTTTGGCTTCCAATTCGTTATTAGAGGCTACGGTTTTTGCACACCGTATTTACCAGGATGCTATCGAGAACTTTCAAAATAACATTATTCCCGATCATATCCCAGAGTGGGACTCTAAAGGTGTTACCCAAAGTAATGAGGATGTATTGGTAACACATAACCTTAGGGAGCTACAAAAGGTTATGGGCGATTATGTGGGTATTGTCCGTTCTGATTTCCGTTTGGAAAGAGCACATCGCCGCTTGTTTTTAATTTATCAGGAAACAGAAGAATTTTATAAAAAAAATAAAGTTTCAGTTAAACTTTGCGAATTGCGTAATGTAATTCAAACTGCTTATCTGGTGATCAAATCTGCCATGCAACGGAAAGAGAGCAGGGGATTACATTATACTACTGATTATCCTGAACATGCAAAAGAATTAGTAGATACCGTTTTTTAATGTGGAATCGTCATGCTGAATTTAGTTCAGCATGTACGTATCATATATACAATACATAATAAGACCCTGAAATAAATTCAGGGTGACGTAAAATAGAGTTATGCCTTTAATACTACCCGTAAAAGATAAATACCCTGAAATTGGAAAAGACAATTTTATTGCAGAGAATGCCACAATAGTGGGTGATGTAATAATAGGTGACAAATGCTCGGTATGGTTTAATGCTGTAATTAGAGGCGATGTAAATGCCATTACGATTGGAAATGAATCAAACATACAAGATGGTGCGGTAATTCATGCAACCTACTTAAAAGCTTCTACACACATCGGTAACCGGGTATCTGTAGGGCACAATGCCATAGTGCATGGCTGTACTGTTCAGGATAATGTTTTAATCGGCATGGGTGCCATTGTAATGGATCATGCTGTTATAGAAGAGTATTGTATTATTGCAGCGGGATCTGTAGTATTGGAAAATACGATATGTGAAACGGGTTATTTATATGCTGGCACGCCTGCAAAAAAAATAAAGCCCATTACTGATGAGCAAAGGGCTTTATTGAATAAATTGCCTGATAATTATATCATGTATTCGGGTTGGTTTACCACTTAGTATCCGTCATGCTGAACTTGTTTCAGCATCTTTGTTGCCATTAAGACCCTGAAATAAATTACCTTCGGTGAGCTCGCTTAAGGCTCGGTTTACTGTGTAGCTTTCCGCTGCGCTACAAGTCAGGGTGACAGCTATTTTAATTATTTTTAGGTGGTGCAGGTATCACCAATGGGTCTTCACGTTCCCAGTTAGGTTTTAAATCCATTAAAGCCTTTACATACCAAACTTTTTCGGGTTGATATCCTTCTTTAACATTTCCTGTATCCCAGATTCCGTTTTTATTTTCATCGTAAATTACCCTGAGCATATACTTGCCTGCCGGATATTTAGAAAAAGTAACTTTTGAGTTTTTGCTTACCGGAAAAGATTTTATGATGTCCTTTTTTTCGTTTAGAAACTGCACAACATATCTTTTAGCGGTATCTGGAACAGTAACATTTAATACGAGCGTAGTATAAGCATCCTGGCTTTCGAGCGAAAATCTCTTGGTTACATCTTTGTTTTTAGCATTGAATATAGCTGTAAAAGCACCTGCAGCTAGCTTCAAATCATAAGTCCTTTTATTTTTCCAAGGGTATTTTATATAGTATTTAAGGAAATCTACACTGTCTTTTACTACTTCAAAAGTTGTCCGTTTTACTGAGTCTTCTAAAAGGGTGATTTTTGATGGATCTGCAGCAGTCATTGGAAAAGGAAAGGTTAGCGTTAACTGTTGGAAAGGGTTTAACTTACCGCCCAATAAGTTATCAGAAACAGTAACCTCGCGTGTATACGTGTCTTTTTTACCCCGGGTAAAGTTTAAGGTCTGTAAAACTTTACCTTGATCTTGTATGGCAACCTTAACCGAATCGAAGCTTAAGTCTTTTAGCCATATTTTGGCGGTATCATTATTTTTAGAGAAATGGACAAACTTACCCACGTCAACAGCTGGTGGGTCTGTAATGGTTATTTTAGGGCTTTTAAGCTGCTGGTTAAAGATGATTGATATACTGCCGTCGTTATTTAGTTTTCGGTCTAATACTCGGAATTCTGGTGCCAATTCCTTAAATATCTGCAGATCTATGTTCTCTATATTTTTATCTATTACAATAGGGTCTTTTACAAATCCAACTTCATCCGAAATCTGCTGGTATATTTTATCGCCTCCTCCGCTACTTTCCTTAACCGCATACACTTTATAAGTACCTTTTCTAAGGTTATTCAATTTGTAGGTTCCTGCACTATCAGTAGTGGTATATATTGATGGGCGTTTTTTTCCAAAAATGGTGTCTCTTTCTAAAGGTAGAATAAATACGGTAACTTCCTTCTCAGGTTCGTCGGTTAGCGAATTGATTACCTTGCCGCTTAATGATAACGAATCTATTTCCGGGCCGGTAGAAAAAACATAGGATAAATTTTTAACTACATTTCCTTCGTTAACATCGGCTACAGATTTTCCAAAGTTTAAAGTGTAGGTTGTATTTTTTTCTAAAGAATCCTTAAGGTTAATTTCTAATCTTTTTTGCCTCTTTTTTAACTCAGGAGTTTTTTCCTGATCGGGTGAAATTGAAAATTCTTTAAACTCATCTTTAAGATTAAAATATTCATCAAACTCGATTACAATTTTTTTAGCATTAAAATTCCTCGTTTGATTTTTTGGAGTCATGCTT
>NZ_JBFTRT010000532.1:0-3506 GCF_056399685.1 Pedobacter sp. 01N416 | reverse complement strand
GGTTTAGGAATCAGGGCTCCTTTAGAAGGTGATGCTGCTTACGCCGGTATGGAATTGCAGATACTGGATAATGATGCGCCAATTTATAAAGACTTGAAAGTGTACCAGTACCATGGTTCGGTTTATGGCACTATCGCTGCCAAAAGAGGGTTCTTAAAGCCTACCGGAGAGTGGAACTACGAAGAAGTAATTGCCAAAGGATCGAAGATTAAAGTGATTTTAAACGGCACCGTAATTTTAGATGGCGATATCGAACCATTTAAGAAAAACGGCACGCCAGATCATAAAGAACATCCGGGTTTATTACGTGAAAGTGGGCATATAGGCTTCTTAGGTCATGGTTCTCCTGTTCAGTTCCGCAACATCAGGATTAAGGATCTGAGCAAGAAAGAGACAGATCAAAAAGAAACTGATACAAAAGTTACAGGTAAAAAGAAATAAGTTAAATTTAGCATTATAACAGGTTGAATAATGATAGAAGATAAGGCAAATTCGAAAACAGAAAATTCGAGAAGAAACTTTATTAAAACAACAGCACTTGCTGCCGCTGGATTTATGATTGTACCCCGCCATGTGTTGGGTGGGCCAGGTTTTCTGGCGCCAAGCGATCGTTTGCAATTGGCTGGAATAGGTGCAGGTGGAAAAGGAGAGGGCGATATTGCCAGTATTGTTAGGGGAGGAAAAACAGATGTTGCTTTTTTATGCGATGTAGATGATAGAAGAGCTGCAAATTCTCTAAAAAACTTCCCAAAGGCAAAATATTACAAAGATTATCGTGAGTTATTGGATAAAGAAGGTAAAAACATTGATGCCGTAACGGTATCAACACCCGATCATACCCATGCACAAATTGCCATGGCAGCTATGCAATTGGGTAAACACGTGTATGTGCAAAAACCTTTAACGCACGATATTTACGAAGCCAGAATGTTAACGGAAGCCGCAAACCGCTATAAAGTGGTTACGCAGATGGGTAATCAGGGTGCTTCGGGCGATGGGGTAAGAAGACTTCAGGAATGGTACGATGCAGGCAGGATAGGTAAAGTTCATACCGTTTACTGTTGGACTAACCGGCCAGTTTGGCCACAGGGAATCTCATGGCCAAGTGGAAAAGCCGAAATACCGAAAGAACTCGATTGGGATTTGTGGTTGGGCAGTGCTCCATATAAAGAATATGTAAATAAACTGGTTCCCTTTAACTGGAGGGGATGGTGGGATTACGGCACCGGAGCCATTGGCGATATGGGCTGTCACTTGGTAGAGCCTCCTTTTAGGGTGTTAGGCCTGGATACCCCAATCAGCGTAGAATGCAGCGTAGGCAGTGTATATGTTGATGAATTTAAACGTGCCTATTTGCCAGAAAGCTGCCCGCCATCAAGCCACGTCATTTTAACCTTCGCCAAAACCCCAAAAACCAAACACGAGGTTCAGGTGCATTGGATGGATGGAGGCATTAAACCGGAACGTCCAGAAGAATTGGGGCCTAATGAAAGCTTCGGCGATAACGGTGTGCTTTTTATTGGCACAAGAGGTAAGATGATCTGCGAAACCTATGGTAAAAATCCAAAGTTGTTACCACTCTCGCGCAACGAATCAGATAGAACGAAAATCACTATCCCGCGTATCGTTAATCAGGAAGAAGGCCATTATACTCAATTTGCCGAAGCCGCCATTGCTGGTTATGGAAAAATGGAACTGAGCTCGCCATTTGAAATTGCCGGACCACTTACCGAAACTTTATTGATTGCTAATCTCGCCATTAGAGGAACAGATGTACAGCGCAGAGATGCAGCTGGCAAAATCAGTTACCCGGGCAGAGATATCAAAATGCTTTGGGATAAAGTAAATATGAAGGTGACCAATTTTAACGAGGTAAATCAATTTGTGAAACGCGAATACCGTAAAGGCTGGACGTTGGGCGTTTAAGATTTAGTATGTCGAYAGAAAATAAGAATTTAAAGGTATTAGTAGTAGGCTGTGGCAATATGGGTGCTTCCCATGCCACAGCTTATCACACCTTACCCGGTTTTGAAATTTGCGGATTGGTTTCTACCGGTAAAAGCAAAGAAAAGCTTAATGAAAAATTAGGTGGACAATATGATTTGTATACTGATTTTTATGAGGCACTTGAAATAACCAAACCAGATGCCGTTTGCATTTCTACTTATCCCGATACACACGAAGCTTATGCCATAAAATCTTTCGAAAATGGTTGCCATGTGTTTATCGAAAAACCATTGGCCGATAGCGTAGAAGGTGCAATAAAGGTGGCAGAAGCTGCTAAAAAAGCGAATAAAAAGTTATTAGTGGGTTATATCCTCCGCTATCATCCTTCATGGGAGAAATTTACAGCGCTCGCCCTGGAAATGGGAAAACCTTTGGTGATGCGTATGAACCTGAACCAACAGAGCCATGGACCTAAATGGATGGTGCACCGTAACCTGATGAAAAGTTTAAGCCCAATTGTTGATTGTGCCGTTCATTATATCGATATTATGTGTCAAATGACCCGATCGAAGCCTGTACAGGTGAGTGCCATTGGTGCCAGGCTTACTGACGATATCCCGGAGTGGAATTACAATTACGGGCAGCTGCAAATTCGTTTCGAAGATGGTTCTATCGGTTGGTACGAAGCTGGCTGGGGCCCGATGGTGAGTGATAATGCTTTTTTTATTAAAGATGTTTTTGGTCCAAAGGGATCAGTATCTATCACGGCTAAAAAAGCAGGTGCAGCCGGAAACTCTGATAACATTGATGCGCATACCAAAACCGAATCGATTAAAATACATCATGCCGATTTAGATGCCAATGATGAATTCAGCAAAGCTGATGAATGGGTAGACCTTACCGATGAGCCCGATCATCAGGAACTGTGCAACCGCGAGCAACGTTATTTCTTAAAAGCCATTACAGAAGATATCAATTTAAATGACGCTACTGAAGATGCTGTAAACAGCTTAAGGATTGCTTTTGCCTGCGATGAATCGGTAAAAACAGGTGAAATGATCAGGTTAGAATAAAATTCTTCCTCGTCATTTCGATTGCTGCGGTCGTCCTGCTGAACTTGTTTTATTAGCAGTTTTTATTGTTTTAAAGGCCTAATAGCTACTTCGTGGTCAGCATCTATGTAGCTCGAAAATAATATAGCGGTCACTCCGGCAGAAAACATGTCTGTTATTGCAGAATTAAAAGCGCCAGAGGTAGGTAGTCTTCAAACTACTCACTTCATCTTGAAGGTTACCGATAACGGAACACCCCGGCTAAGCCTATATAAAAGAGTAATTGTAACCATTCTTCCAAAGTAATGAACGATAAAAACAGGGCGTTTTTACTTAAGAATTGTGTTTTTTATTCGAATGTTGAAGAAGATTGGGATCAATACCAAAAGTTGTGGAGTAGTCATTTTTAAGCATACAATTGAGTTAGCCTGTATAGGAAAAACTTTACGCATTTCACGCCACGAAATTGGGATCTAAACGCTTTAATCTTTGCATTGAATGATTCGG
>NZ_JBFTRT010000531.1:0-3513 GCF_056399685.1 Pedobacter sp. 01N416 | reverse complement strand
AAGCATGCCACGGCAAAACACGTAAGCCAATCGGCAGCACCTTTACGCGATTTATCGTTACTGAGCAAAAAACTATATGAAGGCTTGGCAAAAGAGCCTGATTTCGATTTCGAATTAACCAACAACGGCATTCTGGCATTTTATAAAACAGAAAAAGCAGGAGAAGAAGAAGCGCATTTAGCTGCAAGGGCAATTGAACTGGGTTTGGATATGGCTGTATTAACAGCCGAAGAATGCCGCGCATTACAACCCGATTTAAAATTAGATGTTTTAGGCGCAGTACATTATCGTTGCGATGCACATCTTTACCCAACAAAGTTGATGAATGCTTTGCTTCAATATTTACTAAACAATGGTGTTAAGATAGAACGTGGCAGAGAGGTTGATAAAATTGAAACGGCAGGCAATCGCATTATGAAGGTTTTTACAGGCAATACTGCCTGGGAAGCCGATCAGTACGTTTTGGCAACTGGTTCATGGTCGCCTGCTGTGGCTAAAATGGCCGATGTTAAAATATCTTTAATGCCAGGTAAAGGTTATTCTTTTATGGAACCGGAACCTCAGCAACGGCTAACTATTCCGGCATTGTTATGTGAAGCCAGGGTGGCCATAACACCAATGAACGGGCAGATTAGGTACGGCGGCACAATGGAGTTAGATAAAATTAATACCCGCATTAATATGCAAAGGGTTAAAGGGATTGTAGAATCGGTTCCAGTATATTTTCCAGATTTAAACCCCGCACTTCCGGCAGAAAAAGATATCTGGTATGGTTTCCGTCCGTCATCACCTGATGGTTTGCCTTACATTGGCAGAAGCGAAAAAAGAGAAAATCTAATTATCGCTACGGGCCACGGTATGATGGGGTTAAGTTTAGGTCCCGCAACGGGTTTGTTGGTTAGCCAGATTGCTTCGGGCATGGCTACTGATCTAAAAATGGAGCCATTTGCAGTAGTTCGATAATATACTAAGGAAGTCAAGTTTTTAAAACTTGACTTCCTTGACTTAACTTCACAATTCCCCCAAAAAACGCCGAAATGCATCGCTAATCTAAAAATAGCAAACTTCGCCCGTCTAAATTAATCGTTTTAGATCTTGCTTTACAGCAGGTTAACTAAATATATAGTGATTTACAAGCTGCAGAATTCATCATCAAATCCGTCATATATTATCAAAGTATAGCAGTATTTTAACCTTATTTAAGTTTTATTGGTTTATTTGAGTTAATATTTATACATTCATTTCGTAATCAAACTCAACCAACTAAACCGAAATTATGAAAGTATTACCATTTACCATGCTTGTTCCTGATGACAAGAGTGTGATATCGGAACATATTGAACTTCCATATTTTTACCAGTATCTGCACCGACATGATGAGTGGCAGATTACTTACATAGAAAAGGGAGAGGGGACGTTAATTGCGGGGAATGACATGCATGCTTTCCGATCGGGTGATATTTTTGTAATTGGGGCAAAACTTCCACATCTTTTTAAAAGCAACCCTGAATATTTCTCTGCTGATAACAATAAAACAATCAAAGCATGTTCTATTTACTTTAATCCTAACGGTATTTTAGCTGCTTTGTTCAATCTTCCCGAAATGAAGATGGCAAGTGGTTTTTTAGCTAAACACAAACATGGTTTCAAAATTCCTGCTGCTTTTACTAAAAACATGGTAACCAAAATGTTCAATGTTCACCAGGCATCAGGAGTTGATGTGCTGTTTAACTTCTTGAAATTGGTTAACAGTCTTCAGGATTTAAATGAGAATGTAGAATCGTTATGTTCGGATATGTATTCTTCTAACGTAACCGAAAATGAAGGGATGCGATTGAGCAAGATCATTAACTTCATTACCGAAAACTACAACAATCAAATTTCTTTAGAAGATGTAGCCAATGCCGCGTTTATGACTCCTCAGGCCTTCTGCAGGTATTTTAAGAAACATACCGGACATACTTTCGTGTCCTTTTTAAACGAAGTTAGAATTAACGATGCCTGTAAAAGCCTTATTTCGGGTGAGAAAGCCGATTGCATTTCAGGTGTAGCCTATAAAGCTGGTTTCAATAGTATTACCAATTTTAACCGGGTATTTAAAAGTATTATTGGCCAGTCGCCAAGAGCATACATCGATACTTATAATAATGTGAGCAGGGTGAGCTACGTAGGYGCTTAAACAAAAAACACTTTTATTTTTTTAAAAAAAGCTAGCCATTTTTTCAAATGGAGGCAAATGCTATTCGTTAAATTTAACCAACTCTAAATGCAAAACAAATTGAAGTTTTTTGCCCTTTTGTTAATGGTAAGCCTGTTATCAGGTACTTTTGTATTAGCCCAAACTTCAAACGAAAGTTTGTACGAACAAACCAGCGAAATGGGTACGCTGATAGTAGGCTACCAAAGGGATATGGATGCCATTAACGATTTCTACTATCCTTATTCTGCAGGAGGTACTTATTCTTTTCCGATGACTACTTTTAAAAGCCCGGAACAAAGAAAACGCCTGCAAGACATCAATAAAGATTATTTAAGTAAGTTAAAATCAGCCAAATTTGAAGGCTTTAGTATTTATGGCAAAGTAGATTATATCCTCCTTAAAAAACAGATAGAATCTTCTGTTTGGCTCTTGGGCAAAGAGGAAACAGAATATAATGCCCTGTCTAAATATTTCACCTTCGCCGATGCGATTTATGCACTCGAAAAACTAAGAAGAAGGGGCACTTATAAAGAAGGATCTTTACTGGCTGTCCAGATGACCGAAATCGCGAAGCAGATTGATACCCTGAGCCAAAATTTCACAAAGCAAGCAAGCCTCAAACCCGATCAGCTTAAAATGGCAACGGCCATAACCTTGAGTTTAAAACACCGTTTAAAAGGTTTTTATCAGTTTTATATGGATTATGAACCTGGTTTTACCTGGTGGGCACCTAAACCTTACGAAAGGTTAGATCTTGCTTTGACCAATTACGCTAAGTTTTTTAACGATAAAGGAGATCCTGTAGCTGGGGCAAAATCAAACAAACCAGAAATTAAGGGAAATCCCATCGGAAGGGAAGAACTGATCAGGCAATTAAATGCAGAGCTTATTCCTTATACACCAGAAGAACTGATTCAGCTTGCCGAAAAAGAATTTAAGTTTTGCGACGAAGAACTTTTAAAAGCATCAGCAGCAATGGGCTTCGGTAAAGACTGGAAAAAAGCTCAGGAAAAAATCAAGAATAGCTACGTACCCTTAGGTAAACAGCCAGAGTTGATTGTAAAACTACAGGATGATGCCTTAAGCTTTATAAAAGCCAACGATCTGATCAATATTCCGGCGCTTGCTGAAGAAACCTGGGGTATGGTCATGATGTCGGCAGAACGCCAATTGGTAAATCCATTTTTTACTGGTGGGCGCGAAATCAGTATTTCTTATCCAACAAATTCGATGGAAGAAGATGATAAGTTAATGAGTATGCGTGGTAACAATCCTTATTTTTCAAGGGGAACGGTACAGCACGAACTCTTGCC
>NZ_JBFTRT010000530.1:0-6221 GCF_056399685.1 Pedobacter sp. 01N416 | reverse complement strand
CTTTAGAGCTGATTAAAACATTGGTTATCGGTTCGTTTTTTAAATTAACAAGATAAACCGTCCAGCTTTTTACTTCAGGTGTTTCGCCCATCAATACAACGGCCATTGCGATATCTTCAACTGTATTTTCTGGTAAATCTGCTTTCATAACCACTATTTGACGTCACTCTGAATTTATTTCAGAGTCTTTTATTAAAAGATGCTGAAACAAGTTCAGCATGACGAATTATTTTTATTTTTTCTTTGCTACAGCCTTTTTAGCTGGGGCTTTTTTCTTTGCCGGTGCTTTTTTCTTCGTTTCGAAAGCATTAGGCACCTGCTCTACAATCATTTTCTTAACAACTTCCAAATCAATATCAATCAATTCTTCCGGTGTATATTTTTGCTTGGTAGCCTCATTATTCCTTAATTTAAGCATCAACTTGCCAAAACGGATAAATGGTCCCCAACGGCCGTTTTCGATAGATATTTTTTCAGCATCCCAGGTTTTAATGTATCTATTAGCCTCTTTTTCTACTTTTTTACCGATTAAGGTATTAATATCTTCTTGTGTTAAATTGTCGAAATCGTATCCTTTTGCGGGAATATTGATAAAGAGATCGTTCCATTTGATAAACGGACCAAAGCGGCCTTTGCCCTTTGTTACACCTAAACCTTCGTAATAGGCAATAGGTGCATCATCATCCATTTTCTGGCGGATAATTTCAACTGCTCTTTCATAAGTAACCGATAAAGGCTCCTCGTTTTTAGGAAGGGAAATAAAACTTTCGCCCCATTTTAYATAAGGACCAAAACGGCCAACACCAATCATTACTTCTTTACCTTCAAAATCAGGAAGTTGGAAAGGAAGTTTAAACAGCTCCAGCGCRTCATCTAAAGTAATGGTTGCAACAGATTGTGTGCGCATTAAGCTCGCATACCGAGGTTTTTCCTCTTCATCAAGCTCTCCAATTTGAACCAATGGTCCAAATTTACCTACTTTGGTGTATACATTTTTACCCGTGGCCGGATCTAAGCCCAATAAGCGCTCGCCAGTGGCACGTTCTGCAGTTTCAAGCGTAGTTTCTACTTCGCTATGAAATGGATTATAGAACGAGTGCAGCATTTTAGTCCACTCTTGTAAACCCTGGGCAATTTCATCAAATTCTTTCTCCACCTTTGCCGTGAAGTTAAAATCGACAATGCCTTTGAAATGTTCTACCAGGAAATCGTTTACTACCTCACCAATATCGGTAGGGAAGAGTTTTGATTTCTCCGCACCGGTAATTTCTGATTTTATTTCTTTTTTTACTTGCCCGTCAGCTAAAATGATAGAAGTAAACTTGCGTTGTTTGCCATCTCTATCTTCTTTAACCACATAACCACGGTTTTGTACCGTAGAAATGGTTGGTGCATAAGTAGACGGGCGGCCAATGCCCAATTCTTCTAGTTTTTTAACCAAACTGGCCTCTGTATATCTTGCTGGCGGACGAGAATAACGCTCGGTTGCCTGCATTTCTTTTAAAAATAGTTCCTGCCCCTTGCTTAATGGAGGTAAAATTGCGCCACCTTCTTTTTCTTCGTTTTCTTCATCATCGGTAGATTCCAGATAAACTTTTAAGAAACCGTCAAATTTTAATACCTCACCTTCGGCAACTAAGTGTTCTTTTCGGGTTGAGGCGGTGATCTGAGCAGTTGTTTTTTCGAACAATGCTTCGCTCATTTGTGAAGCAATAGAGCGTTTCCAGATTAAATCGTACAAGCGTTTTTCGGAAATATCGCCGTCTACACTGTGTCTGTCGAAATAAGTAGGGCGGATGGCTTCGTGAGCCTCCTGGGCACCAGCAGATTTTGTTTTATAAACGCGGTGTTGGTGGTATTTATCGCCGTAAGCAGATTTAATCTCGGCAGCAGCAGCATTTAATGCAGTTTCGGATAAGTTTACAGAGTCTGTTCTCATGTAGGTAATCTTACCTGCTTCGTACAGTCTTTGTGCAACCTGCATGGTTCTGGCTACCGAAAATCCTAATTTTCTGGAGGCTTCTTGTTGTAAGGTTGAAGTGGTAAATGGGGCTGCAGGATTACGTTTTGCCGGCCTTGTTTCTAAACTGGTAATATCGAACCTGGCATTTGTACAGTCCTGAAGAAATTTTTCAGCATCAGCCTCATTTTCGAAACGTTGTGGCAATTCTGCTTTTACAATTTCTTTTCCTTTGCCGGTAGCAAACTGGGCAGTAATTTTATAGGCAGCAGCAGCATTAAAGTTTAGAACTTCTCTTTCTCTATCAACAATTAAACGTACAGCAACTGATTGTACACGGCCCGCAGATAATGATGGTTTTACCTTTTTCCATAAAACAGGAGAAAGTTCGAAACCCACCAGACGATCTAATACACGACGTGCCTGTTGCGCATTTACCAGATTATAATCAATTCCGCGCGGACTATCGATTGCTTTTAAAATTGCTGGTTTGGTAATTTCATGAAAAACGATGCGCTTTGTTTTCTCCACTTTTAGGCCTAAAGTTTCGAATAAGTGCCACGAAATAGCTTCCCCTTCACGGTCCTCATCGGATGCTAGCCATACCATTTCGGCTTCCTTAGCTAGTTTTTTTAACTCGGCGACAATGTTTTTTTTGTCGGCGGGTACCTCGTATGTCTGCGCAAAATTATTTTTGATATCAATAGCCATATCACCTTTAACTAAATCGCGGATGTGGCCGTGATTTTAATGTGGTTTTAATCTTTTTTTGGAAAGCAATATTAGTAATTTGTAGGTAAGGCTTTCTCCCGCCCTTTGCTACAAATCCTCAACCTCGTTCCTCGGTCTGCGGGTTTTTCGCTTCGGTCGGGTTTAGGTGGCATGTGTTTACTGCTATTTAGGTTTTAACGGCGTTGTGCCAAGCTGAAGGTACAAAAGGGATCAGGCTTTGTTAATTAAACCAGATAGAGCGGAATAGCCCACAGCGTAGCGAGGACTATAAGCGATAGCGGGGCCGTAAACCACCAAGAACCACTGCCCTCAATTTCCTAATCAAAAAAGACACTTATTTGAGCAATGAAATATATGCTTTCATTTTCAAATCATGCTCACAGTTTGTTCTATTGGCCAGTTCTCTTACCTAATTTGCTACATTTAATTTACAACAACGTTACGTTGGCACAACCTATTTGTGCCTATATTCGTATATAAAAATAAAACAACGATGATCAGCACAATTCTAATCCTACTAAACTTATTGGTATCTCCACCAAAAAATGTTTACGAGTTCAGCTTTAAAACCATTGATGGTAAAGAAATTAAACTATCGAAATTTAAAGGCAAAAAAATCTTAATTGTTAACACCGCTTCTAAATGTGGTTTTACACCACAGTATGAAGATTTGGAAAAACTTCAAAAGCAATACGGCAAAAAGGTAGTATTAATTGGTTTCCCTGCGGGTAACTTTGGCGGACAGGAGTTTTCTACCAATGCAGAGATTAAAGAATTCTGTACCGGAAAGTACAATGTATCTTTTATGTTGGCAGAGAAAAGCAGTGTTAAAGGTGATGATATCAGTCCATTGTTCAAGTATTTAACCTCTCAAACCAATACAGAAGAGCAAGGCGATATTAAATGGAACTTTGAGAAATTCTTAATTAATGAAAAAGGAGAATTGGTACACCGTTTCCGTTCTAAAACAAAACCTACTGACGAGGCGATTGTAAAGAACCTATAAAGCTTAGCGTTTAGGGGTTAGTGTTTAGGCGCTAAACTCTAAACGCTAACCCTTTAACAATTCCATTTAAATTAGTTTTTCTCCAAAACTGTTTTCCAAACCAAGGCACTGAGCGCCGCACCAATAATGGGTGCTACAATAAACAGCCAAACCTGGCTTAAGGCTTCTCCGCCAACCAAAAGTGCGGGGCCAATACTTCTTGCCGGATTTACTGATACACCCGTTACCGGAATGCCCACAATATGAATGAGTGTTAAACTTAAGCCGATTGCAAGCCCTGCAAAGCCGCCGTTGATATTTTTAGTAGAGGTTGAGCCGAAAATAACCAATAAGAAAATAAAGGTGAGTACAATTTCGGCAATAAAACCAGCATGTAGGCTGTAATGCTGTGGAGATAGTGCTGCAAAACCATTTTGCCCTAATCCATTTGTTGCCAAAGAATATTCTGGCTTTCCTGAGGCAATTTGCAGTAAGATAAATGCGCCTGCAATGCCGCCTAATACCTGAGCCACAATGTAATAAGCGGCTTCAGTAATTTTCATCCGGCCAGCGATTACCATTCCGATTGAAATTGCCGGATTAATGTGACAGCCTGAAATGTGCCCAATAGCATAAGCCATTGCGGTGACCGATAAGCCAAAGGCAAAAGATATGCCTAATAAGCCTACGCCAGTTGTGCCATTTGCGCCAGCTATAACCGCGCTACCACAACCCATTAAAACCAACACGAGCGTGCCTAGAAATTCGGCACTGAATTTAGAAAGTTTACTTGTCTCCATATAATTTATTATTTAAAGGTTTAAATATTATATCCGGATGATTGTCAATCGAATATAACTAAAAATTTAGAATATAAAAATGGAATAAAATGCTGGTGATTTAGTCTGATTGAATTACGGAATTTTAGACAAGAGAAAGGGGCTTAAATCCATAAGCCCCATTTAAACCAAACAAACTATTTATGAAGTTTATATAAAACCCATATTAGAATAAAATGTTTTGATGAAAATTAAAATTATTTACAATTTTTGCGGGTAATTATGCTTTTGTCTAGTCAATTGCCATTTTTTTGCTCAAAATAAGTCCTACTGTAACTAAATTGATAGAAAACGGCAAGCTATTTTTGACTTTAGGGTGTTAAAATAGGTTGAGTTGTTCTGGCTGGTATAGGTTAGGGTCGAAATTGTAAACTTCGGGTGTGTTTTGAGTATTGCTTACATAATACAACGCTGTTTCCTCATATCTTGAAGCTACTTTAACAAAAGTATTGCCGGCAACATTTTTAAAAAGATTTTCAACCAGCTGTGGGTCGTTATTATCTTTTGATAAGTGGCTCAATAATAAATGACTCATGTATGGGGCTTTATGGTTGATGAAAAGCTCCAGCGCCTGTGTATTGCTTAAGTGACCGTGACCACTTGTAATCCTCCGCTTCAAAAAATAAGGATATCGGCCATTTTCCAGCATCTCTGTATCGTAATTGGCTTCCAAGAAAGCGGCATGACAGTTTTTGAAATGGGCAATTAAACGATCGCACACTGAGCCAATATCTGTAAAAACACCCACTCTTACCTCGTTGCATTCAACAGTAAAACTATAAGGATCAGCTGCATCGTGAAATTTAGAAAAAGCAGAAATCTTTAAACCACCAATCTGAATGTGCTGTAAATGGCTTAATGAAAAGGTATTGTTTGTGTCCAAAGCCAAGCGGCTGCTTTTTAGGGTAGCTGTGCTAATGTAAACCGGGAGTTTATGTTTTTTAGCAAATACCGCCAGCCCCTTAATGTGGTCGCTATGTTCGTGTGAGATAAAAATGGCTTTTACTTTACTGATTGATAAACCCAAACGGTTCATCCGTGTTTCAACCTCTTTGCAGGTTAGGCCAACATCAACCAAAATTGCTTCATTATCGTTACCCACATAGTAACAATTGCCATTACTGCCCGAATTAATTGATGTAAAATATAGTGCCATTTTTCAGCCTGCAAGATAAGGCTTATTTGGCGAAGGAAAAAGGAAAACTATACTCTTGCGCCATTGTGTTCTACCAAACGCGAAAGGAGGGGTAGAAAAGCCTGAATCAAGTTGATTTCTTCTGAGGAGAAGATTTTTTCCATGGTTTGTGCCAGCCATTCTTCTTTTATTTTTCTGCTGGCAATAATGTGTTTTTCGCCAAGCTTGGTTAAGCCGATAAAAACCTTTCGTTTATCCTCATTGCTTGGAAAGCGTTCCACACATTTGGCATCGAACAAGCGGTTGATGATCTGTGAAATAGCTTGTTTTGACACCCTTTCCATATCTGCCAGCTCTGTAGATAACATTTTGCCATGTTGTTCGAGCAGCGACATCGTTAACAGTTCGGCATTGCTAAAGTCTGAACTTACGTTCTGTTTGCGTAGCTGCCTGGTTAAGCGGGTAACTGTGTTTCTTAGTTTTGCGGCAATATCTTGTGTTTGAGTAGGCATCTTAATGGTAAATAAACTTTACAAATATAAGCTTTTAATTTTGTAGATAAACTAATAT
>NZ_JBFTRT010000529.1:0-3525 GCF_056399685.1 Pedobacter sp. 01N416 | reverse complement strand
ATTTTTACCAGCGGGGGCACCCAGAGCAATTTAATGGGGCTTTTATTGGCCCGTGATCATTATTCCATCACGGCACTAAACCACAACATTAAAGTAGATGGATTGCCCCAGGAAGCAGCTCGTTTTAGGATTTTTGTTTCTGAAAAAGCGCACTTCAGTATTCAGAAAAATGCTTCCCTTTTAGGTTTAGGCGAAAAATCGGTAATCAAGATCAAAACCGACCGCAGCTTTAGGATGAATACCGTTTTATTGGAAGATGCCATTAAACGGGAAATTAATCAGGGCAACATCCCTATTGCCATTGTAGGCACAGCAGGAACTACCGATTTCGGAAATGTTGATCCGCTGAAAGAACTTGCTTCTATCAGCAAAAAATACAATACCTGGTTCCACATCGATGCCGCTTATGGTTGCGGCTTACTGCTAACGGATAAGTACCGCAGTTTGTTGAACGGGATCGAACTGGCCCACTCGGTTACGGTTGATTACCATAAATCTTTCTTCCAGCCGGTAAGCAGCAGCGGTTTCCTCGTACGCGATAAAAACTTTTTCAACCTGATTACGCACCATGCCGATTATTTAAATCCAAAAGATCATGATGAGGATGGTTTACCCAACCAGGTAAACAAATCGATACAAACCACCCGACGCTTTGACGCTTTAAAACTCTGGTTTACACTAAGGATGATGGGCAGGAACAAATTGGGTGGTTATTTTGACACCATTATCGAAACCGCAGCCAAAATTGCTGATCTCTTGCACTCAGATAGTGATTTTGAGCTGATGAACGAATCAGATATCAGTGCATTGGTTTTCCGTTACCGACCAAAAAACGTACGCTTAGATGTTTGTGCCATGAACCAGTACATCAAAAAAGCGATGTTTAATCAAGGGAAGGCTTTAGTTGCCGGCACCAAGATTAACCATCAATTCTACCTCAAATTTACCCTACTTAACCCGCTTACTACCATCAGCGATATTGAAAACATTATTAAAATTATTAAAAAACATGGAAACGAATACGTTAGACTCAATCAGGTTTCAGCAGATTTCAGAAGAAACTAACTTTAATGCACTTCTAAACAGTTATTGCAGAGAATTTAACAACTGGAGCCGTTATATAGGTACACCTAAATATGATGAGTCTTTAGCAAACTATTTGACTACCACTACGGATCGCCTGCATATCCGGTTCGATTTTACGGCCATTGGTTTCGAAGTGTATGCGCCTTTAAAATTTTATGCCGACAGTGGCAGGCACGTATTTAATTTCCCGATAGTCGAACGTGATGTTGCTACAGATGTCGTCAATCCGATCAGTATTTACAGGTTTATGGAACTGGCCATCCAGTTCAGTGCTAAAGAATTTCCTGATGTTGATGCTAATCTGGTAAAACAACGTTTAGCCAACAGTGTAGAAAATCTTGAAGCATTTTTATCGTTCTTCAAACAGAATGGCAGGCCTGCAAATTTTGCTAAAATGAATTTTATTGAGGCAGAGCAATCTTTGTTTTTAGGTCACAATGCACATCCACTTCCTAAAGGGAGATCTGGCTTTAACAATAAAGAAGAGCTTTTTAAATATTCACCAGAAACCCAGGGTCGTTTCCAACTGGCCTATTTCCTGATCTCAGCAGAAAATATTGTTGAGAAAAATGCGGAAGGTTTTGACATGACGGATCTTTTCAGAATTGAATTGTTAGATAGCAACCATGCTGAAATCATTCATTTACTCGATCAACACCCAGACCATAAAGTGGTACCCATGCACCCCTGGGAGGCAGAATATCTGCTTACCCTTCCTACAGTAAAAGCGATGCAGGAAGAAAAGCTGCTATTCTATCTTGGGCATTTTGGAGAATTCTATACACCAACATCTTCGGTGAGGACAGTTTACAATGCATCGAGCGATTGGATGCTTAAATTTTCGTTACACGTAAAAATAACCAACTCGCAAAGGGTTAACCTGGTTAGAGAGCTTCACCGTGGCTATGATGTAAGTAAACTTTTAAAAACCGAATACGGCAAAGCGGCCAAAGCCGAGTTCCCTGAAATTGAATTCATTACCGACCCTGCATTTATCTCCGTAAATTATAAAGGCGAAGCCATTAATGGTTTCAACATCAGTATCAGGCAAAATCCTTTTAAGGGAGAAGGAGCCGAGAAAAATGTAACGCTTTTGGCAGCACTTTGTCAGGATGCTTTACTGGGGCAAAAACCAAGAATTGTAAACATCATTGAAGAAGCAGCGATCAGCAAAAATAAAACGGTTGCCTATACTGCAGTAAACTGGTTTAAACAATACCTGCACCTTTGTGTTGCACCGATTGTTGGACTTTACAACAATTTTGGGATGGCTTTTGAGTTCCATCAGCAAAATGTGATGGTAGAACTGGATAAAGATTATTATCCTGCAAAACTTTATTTCAGGGATAATCAGGGCTTTTTCTTTAGTGATGCTAAAGCCGAGGTATTAGAAAAAGTATCTCCTGGTATTGCTGCAGAAAGCGGTTCGATTGTACCGAACGAATACATTATCCCTAAGCTCACCTATTACCTGCTCATCAACAATATTTTAGGTGTGGTAAATGCCATTGCAAGCAACAATCTCGCCGATGAAAAAACCTTGATCGATCTCGTTTATCTGGAGTTTAAACAATTCGAAAACAGCGATACTACAGGTTTGGTTGATTATATCATCAACCGTCGCAGCTGGGAGGTAAAAGGTAACCTGCTTACCAATCTCTGCAATATCGACGAGGCCAGTGCGCCTATCGATAATCCGGCTATTTACCGTGAGTTCCCCAATCCTTTATCTAAATATTTCTTCTCCGAAAACCTGATCAAGCCGCAAACGAAAGATGTGTTGTACAGCAGATTTTTCCCTAAAGAAAATGTAACGATCAACATCCGGCCGTTTAATATCGACCAGGATCTGGAAATGGTTCACGATTGGTTTAACCAGGAACATGCAAAACCGATCTGGAAGATGGATGGACCGATTAGAGGTTTAGAGCTATTCTATAGAACTTTATTGCCAAACGATTCATCGCACAGTTTTATAGGCGAAATAAATGGCGAACCCACTTTTACCATAGAGCCCTACTGGCCAATGCGCGATGGTGTAGGTGCCTGCTACGAAGCTTTAACGACCGATTATGGTGCACATTTGCTGATTGCGCCAACGGATAAAGATAAAAAATTCAGCTTCGAAACCGGTCAGGCATTAATGGATTTCATTTTCGAACAACCTGAAGTAGGTAAATGCATTGGCGAAGCAGCTGTTGAAAGTCGCGCGATGCACATTTTTGTAACCAGATTGGGCTTCAAATTGGAGAAAGTGATCCAGATGCCTTACAAAATGGCCAATCTTACCTTTTGCCACCGCGATTGGTACTGGGAAAAATTCCCTGAGGCGAAGGCATATGCCATGGCTAAATCATCAGAATTTGAAACGGAGGAAATTTAAATGCAAAATCAAAAAATATACGACATTGTAGGGATCGGTATAGGTCCGTTCAACCT
>NZ_JBFTRT010000528.1:0-6540 GCF_056399685.1 Pedobacter sp. 01N416 | reverse complement strand
GCCAATGGCCGAAATCGTATTTGACTTCTATGACAGGTTAAAAACACTTTCTAAAGGATATGCTTCGTTTGATTATCACCAAATTGGTTACCGCAAATCTGATTTGGTACGCCTTGATTTATTGTTAAACGATGAGCCTGTTGATGCGTTATCCTCACTGATTCACCGTAGCAATGCTTACGATTTTGGAAAGAAAATCTGTGAGAAATTAAGAGAGTTAATCCCTCGTCAACAATTCGAGATTAAAATACAGGCATCAATTGGCGCTAAAGTTATTGCCCGCGAAACACTGAGTGCTTTACGTAAAGATGTAACGGCTAAATGTTACGGTGGTGATATTTCCCGTAAACGTAAGTTATTGGAAAAGCAGAAAAAGGGTAAAAAACGTATGCGCCAGGTTGGAAACGTAGAGATTCCACAAAGTGCATTTATGGCGGTTTTGAAATTAGATTAAAAATTAGATATGAGATGATAGATATGAGACATTAGACAATTTGTTCGATCTCAGATCTCAAATCTCATTTCTCACATCTTTTAGAATGAAATTATTAGACGGTAAATACGTATCAGAAAAAGTTAAAGTTCAAATTGCAGAAGAAGCTGCCGAATTTTTAAATAAAAGTGGTCGCAAGCCACACCTAGTTGCTATTTTAGTTGGTAACGATGGAGGAAGCGAAACCTATGTGGCCAGTAAGATGAAAAACTGCGAAAAAGTTGGTTTTAAATCATCGTTACATAGATATGATAACTCGGTAACTGAAGCTGAATTATTGGCGAAAATTGAAGAAATTAACCAGGATGATGATGTAGACGGATTAATTGTTCAATTGCCTTTGCCAAAACACATCGATCCGGAKAAGGTTACCGAAAAGATCGATCACCGTAAAGATGTTGATGGATTTCACCCGGTAAATTTGGGTAGAATGATGCGCAACCTGCCTTGCTTTATCCCGGCTACACCTTATGGTATTTTATTGATGCTGCAGGAATACAATATCGATACTACCGGAATGCACTGTGTGGTTGTTGGTCGTAGTAATATTGTGGGTAGCCCAATGAGCATTTTAATGGCCCGCAATGCCAACCCTGGCAATTGTACTGTAACACTTACCCATTCTCGTACTAAAGATTTAAAAGAACAGGTTCTCCAAGCAGATATTGTGATTGCCGCTATTGGTAAAAAGAATTTTGTTACTGCCGATATGGTTAAACCTGGTGCCATTATTATCGATGTAGGTATTAACCGCGAAACTTCTGCTGAAACCAAATCCGGCTTTAAGTTATATGGTGATGTAGATTTCGAAAACGTAGCACCCAAAGCTTCTTACATTACGCCTGTTCCTGGTGGTGTGGGTTTAATGACTATTGTTGGTCTATTAAAAAACACGTTAGCATCAGCTAGGAAAGAGATATATTCTTAAGCCTAAAGGTGAAAGCTTAAAGACTAAAGAAGGAAAAGCGGTTCAAGAAGATTGAATCGCTTTTTTGTTAATTGAAAAGCGGTTAGCCAATACCCAGCTTACAATAGCCAATTTGCTTTACCAATGAACATATGATAATGAACCAATATAATTCATCTGTGTTCATCCTTTTAGGCTGTGGTTAAAAATCAACTCCAAAGTTTACTCCACCAGCTTTCTTCAAAACCGATATAGAGGCCATCCTCGCGCAACTCAGTTGGATAGATATTGATATAATCACCTTGTCCCTCTGCTCCCCTTCCCGTGGTTAAACTGTATTCGTACCGATGGATTGGACAAACCAGATGCCCGTTTTTGCACCAGCCACCACTAAAATGACCCCCAGCATGCGGACAATGCGATTGGGTTGCGGTAATTTTGTCTCACTTACGGCTTCGGATATAATTGTTGAAAACGCCGATAAATTTCCGGGTAAGGCTGTTGTAATTACAGGTGGCGAACCTTTGATTTATAACCTTGATTATTTAACMAACAAATTAAAAGAAAGAGGTATTCTTACCTTTATCGAAACATCTGGTGCCTACCCACTTTCTGGAAATTGGGACTGGATCTGTTTATCACCAAAGAAATTTAAAGCACCAAGACCAGATATTACACCTTTTGCGCACGAATTAAAGGTGATCGTTTTTAACAAAAGCGATTTTAAATGGGCTGAAGAATACGCGGCTATGGTGTCTCCTGCCTGTAAATTATATCTGCAGCCAGAATGGTCTAAATCAAAAGAAATTACACCATTAATTATTGATTATGTAATGGCAAACCCAAAATGGGAAATTTCTTTGCAAACACACAAATTTTTAAATATTCCTTAAAAACAATACATTAGCTTTATAACCAAATGTTAATGTAATGAAATTTCGTTTAGTCCTCTTCTTTAGCATACTGAGTATTTATTGTTTTGGGCAAAGTTCCCTAAATAAAAAAGCACAGGTTTTTTTTGAAAAATCCGGCCCATTTATTGACAAATTAGATTATGCTGCTGCCGAACAGGTATTAAAAAGTGCGGTTGAAGCTGATCCGTTATTTCAGAATGCCTACATTGTGCTTGCTGGCGTTTATAAAGCACAAAAAAAGTATGCTGAAGCCAAAGCAGCTTACGAAAAAGCCATATTGATCAATAAAATTGTAGCTCCGGCTGTAATTTACGGCTTGGCTGAAACCGAATTTGCAACTCAGGATTATTTAAAATCGAAACAGCATTTTAGTGAATTTTTAACATTAGATCCTTCATCTGATAGAGCAAAAAGAGCAAAGAAATATCTTTTAGATTGTGATTTCGCCGCCATAACAATCAATAAACCCGTAAAATATAGTCCAGCAAATTTAGGTGAAGGTGTAAATACAACCAATGCTGAGTACTTTCCTTCTCTAACTGCTGATGGCGAAAACTTGGTTTTTACCCGCCAGGTAAATGGTAATGAAGATTTCTGGACATCACAGCTTAAAAGCAGTAAATGGGGTGCCGCTATTCCTTTATCCAGCAAAATAAATACTATTCGATACAATGAAGGAGCCCAAACCATTTCACCCGGTCTATGATGAAAATACACCATTTTTACATGCTGATGGAAGAACTTTGTATTTTTCTTCTGATGGTTGGCCAGGTTTTGGAAACAAAGATATTTATTATAGTAGAATGGATAATGATGGCAAGTGGCAAAAGCCAATTAATATCGGTTATCCGATCAATTCTTTCGAAGATGAAAGTGGTTTGGTAGTAAGTGCCGATGGAAATTTCGGATTGTTTTCTTCGAATTTAAAAGGAGGTTTTGGCTTACAGGATATTTATAGCTTTGGAATTCCTGAAGTAGCTAAACCGCTGAAGGTTTCTTATGTGAAAGGAATTGTAAGAGACCGGGATACTAAAAAAACGATCGAAAGTAATGTTCAGGTGGTTGATCTGAAAAGCAATAAAACTGTTTTCGACGATTATACTGATCCAGAAACGGGTCAGTTTTTAGCGGTAATGCCTGTTGGGAGTAATTATCTGTTTAATGTAAATGCCGAAGGTTACATGTTTTACTCTGAAAACTTTGAGCTCAAGGCAGGAGATATCAATAAACCTTACCAGATTGAAGTTTACATCGAAAAAATAAAGCAAGGTGGAAATGTAACCTTAAGAAACATTTTCTTCGATACCAATAAGTTTAATCTTTTGCCCGCCTCTATCCGTGAACTGGATCTACTTATCGATTTTTTGCACCAAAACGAAAACGTACAGATTGAGATTCAGGGTCATACCGATAATGTTGGCGATGACAAGCTGAATGAGAAATTATCATTTAACCGGGCAAATGCTGTTTATGAATACCTGATTAAAAATAGTATTGATGCTAAAAGACTTACTTTTAAAGGATTTGGAGCAAGTAAACCGATCGCTGATAATAAAACTGAATCAGGTAGGAAAAACAATCGTAGAACATCGTTTGTAATTACTAAAATATAATTGGCAAATTTTATGGAAATAGAAATTGAAGATTACGATATAGAAATTATTATGTTAGAGCAATATAAGCACCTAAATCTTATACTAGAAAGCTGCTATTGTACTGGATGTAAAAAGATGTCTACCATTACGAATTATAAACCTTATTTAAATAAATTAAATGATATTATTTTAAAAGGCTTTTGTTTTAAATGTGGTGGACCAGTAAATCGCTATATCGAAACTGGAGAAAATATTCAAAGCGCAGCGGTTGCCTCGCACATTAAAAATGTGCTTCAAATCTCAAGGAACAAGAAGAAGTAGTACAACTTAATGAAAAATAAAAATGTCTCAGCATTACGGAAACCATAAGAGATTTTATCCACCTTTTCATTTTTTCACAATACCCTTAGCGGTTTTAGGATTAGGTTTTGCCATTTATTGTTGCATAGCCGTACCTACTATAATTACGGGCTTGCTTGTGCTTGCATTCTTCCTGATTGCCATTATAGCTGTAATGGCACGGATGTTTGCACTTAAGGCACAGGACAGAGCTGCAAGAGCCGAAGAAAAGTTGCGTTATTACATTCTTACTGGTAAAGCACTTCCGAGTGAGCTGAGAATGGGGCAAATTATGGCTTTGCGTTTTGCTGGTGATGAAGAATATTTGGCTTTGGTTGATAAAGCTGTGGCTGATAAGTTATCTCCTGATGAGATTAAGAAAGTCATTAAAAATTGGCGCGGAGACTATCATAGGATATAACGGTGACTTGTCATTCTGAACTTAGTGAAGAATCCTCCGCTTATGAAACACAAGTTGAAATTTATTTAATAAAGATTCTTCATTGCATTCAGAATGACAAGAATATTTGCCGTATTAAAACTTCTTCCCTTTTAGTACCCTTATTTCAGAGCCTCCAGCCAGGAATACAGAATCAGGCTTAGCATCGTTTAAAAAAGAAAAATCATTTCCGTAGTTAATTCCAAAATCGACATCAATTTTATAGTCTTTTACCGAATAAATTTGCCAGCGCGGATGTTCAACACCGTATTCAGATGTTTTATTCGCTCCAATTTTAGTATAACCCCAATAATGCTCTGTAATAAATTCTTCTTCGCTACCAATCCGTATTTCTTCTGCCTTTGAAGAAGCTATAACTGAAAAATTATGCCAGGTTCGGTTCTTCCAGCGATAATCTACCTCAAGCTGATGTTCTTGTTCAATCCAAACATGTTTCATCGGAAATGTTTGGTAATTCTCCTTATAAATGGTGTTGGCTACAAAGGTGATGGCAGGCTTGGGTACAAATTCTTTAATAAATACCACGCCTCTTTTCCACGTATCTCCATCCTTAAATTTGACATAAAATCTTAAGTTAACCTCTTCGAAATTAGTGTGAAATGGAATATTAAAGCCTCGCAGCCTAACATCAACAAACATAAAGCCGACTAAACTCACATAATATTTACCTTGCCAATCATCTAGTTCGGTTTGTGGAGGGAGGTATTTCGAAAGTATTTCTTTATCTACAGCATATTGTGCCAAAGCCAGTTTACGCCATTCTGCAGTAAGAAATACTTTCGGACTGTTCAAGATTATAATATAGCTTGTCTGATTCGGATCAGTTTGGTTAAAGTTTCTTCCAACAGGTCTAAATGTAACATATTGGCACCATCTGATTTTGCATTTGCAGGATCAGGGTGTGTTTCGATAAATAAACCATCTGCTCCTACTGCAATTGCTGCTTTAGCGATAGTCGAAATCAATTCTGGCTTACCACCAGTAACACCACTACTTTGATTAGGTTGTTGTAGGGAATGTGTGCAATCCATTACTACCGGAACGCCGAAACCCTGCATTTCGGGTAAACCACGGTAATCAACAATCAGATCCTGATAACCGAAAGTATTACCTCTATCTGTTAAAATAACTTTGTTGTTTCCGGCTTCTTTTACTTTCTCAACCGCAAACTTCATAGAACCTGCAGAAAGGAACTGACCTTTTTTAACGTTTACTACTTTTCCAGTTTCGGCGGCAGCAATTAATAAATCAGTTTGGCGACATAAAAATGCAGGGATCTGCAATACATCAACATAAGCAGCTGCCATTGCGGCCTCACCACTTTCATGGATATCGGTAACTGTTGGCACGCCAAATTCTCTACCAATCCTTTCTAAAATGCGCAAAGCTTTTTCATCGCCAATGCCGGTAAAAGAACTTCCTTTGCTCCTATTTGCTTTTCGGTACGAACCTTTAAAAATATATGGGATCTGAAGTTTATCAGTAATTGTAATAATCTTTTCGGCAATTCTCATGGCAATATCCTCGCCTTCAATAGCGCATGGACCAGCCATTAAAAAGAAATTTCCCGAATCTGTATTTTTTAATTTATCTAAATAGTTAAGCATAGTTGAGATGTGGGATGTGAGACATAAGATATAAGATCTGAGTTTATCTCAAATCTAGCTTCTCCTATCTCACACCTAATTTTTAATTTCCTAGTTCTGACATGAATTTAATCCGCATCAATTGAATTTCTTCGCGGGTATAATCGGTTTCGCCTAACTCGTTAAGCGCTTCATCGATAGAATCGCTTTCAGCAGCTCTGAAATAGTCAAATACTTCATCCTGTC
>NZ_JBFTRT010000527.1:0-3530 GCF_056399685.1 Pedobacter sp. 01N416 | reverse complement strand
TTGCTCGACCATGAAACCTGATTTTCTCCGTCCTGTTTTCTTTTCTTCCAGATGATCCATCCGTAAACGCTCATCACCAGATAATAAATGCTCAGTAAGGTTTCTGCATACAGCTTTACATTTAAGAGTAGAAACATCGATAACAGGATCGAAATTATTCCTGTTGGATAAAGCCAGATACTATTCTTCTTCGCCAGTAAAACTTCAGATACCCCAAAACCTACAGCCAACCATTCGATTAATGAGGTGTGTAAAATCTGCTCCTGAAAAAGCTTAAACCAATCTTGAAAATTCATTTACAATAATTTGCCTTGCAGCCAGTAAAAATAATTAGATCCTGTTTTCGGGGCGAAACAGTTTTGTAAATTTTAACCTCTTCCTACGGCGGCATTACCCGCATCAGGTTCATTAGAAGGTGTAAGGTTTGGGGGTGTAGGGCCTAAGGCTAAACCCTATACCTTAAACCTTTTGGCTTAAACCTCTAAATGGGTATAATCTCAGCAAATTGAAGGCAACAGACATTGCAAGATCAAAAAGCACCCCTTTGAGCAAGGCAAATATAAGAAATAATAATCAGTGGCCGCGTATCTGTTCAGATTCATCCAGATGATCAAATACAAGGAGCTTCGCTTTAAAATAGCATTATATAACTATAATTAATTAATTTCGAAGCAGCAAATTTCAAAAAAAACCTTGTTTTTTGTTTTTACAACACAAAGGAAACAACTATAAACTATTTTAATACTAAAAACCATGATAAACCTTAATATTAAAAAAGGTAAATTATTTAAACTCCCCTTTTTATTAATTCCATTGGCTTTTTCTGCTTTTGCACAAGAAAAAAATGAAGCCGCTAAAACCATTCCTGTATTTAAAGATGGTGAAGCACAAATTGTAACCTTATTCGATACGCCCGACAAGTGGATCCGTACCGATTTATGGGTAGAAACAACATTTGATACTGACGGCGATGGGAAACCTGACCGCATGCATGTTGATGTTACACGTCCCTACCAAACCGAAACAGAGGGACTAAAATTACCTGTCATTTACGAATCAAGCCCATATTACGCCGGAACGGCCGGAAACGATAAAGGTGTATTTTGGGATGTAAAGCACGAAATTGGCGAAAAATCTGCTGTAACTCGTGTACACCCAGAGGTAACACGCACGGGCAAAAGACCAATTATCTCAAACTCTTTAATTAGAGAATGGGTTAAAAGAGGTTTTATTATAATACACTCTTCCTCGCCAGGTACCGGACTTTCGCAAGGGTCTCCAACAGTAGGTGGAATAAACGAATCGTTAGCACCAAAAGCCGTTATCGAATGGCTGGGGGGAAAGGATAATGGTTATACCACTGCTGATGGGAACGAAAAAGTTAAAGCTTATTGGAGTACGGGAAATGTTGGAATGACAGGAACTTCGTATAATGGGACAATCCCGCTTGCAGCGGCAACTACCGGCGTTGAAGGGCTAAAGGCCATCATACCTATCGCGCCAAATACCTCTTACTATCATTATTATCGTTCAAATGGCTTAGTAAGAAGTCCTGGCGGTTATTTAGGAGAAGATGTTGATGTTTTATACGATTACATACACAGTGGCGCAGAAGATAAAAGAGCATATGCAAATAAAACAATAAGAGATGAAGAAATGGCCCAGGGAATGGATCGTATAACTGGTGATTACAATAAATTTTGGGCAGGTAGAGACTATTTAAATGCCATGAAACCCATGAAAGCGGCCTTACTGATGTCGCACGGCTTTAATGACTGGAATGTAATGCCTGAACATAGCTATCGAATTTATAAAGCGGCTGAAGCCAAAGGTTTACCCGTACAAATTTATTATCACCAGCAAGGACATGGTGGCCCGCCTCCAATGAAAATGATGAACAGGTGGTTTACCCGTTATTTGTTTGGAATTGAAAACGGTGTGGAGAAAGATCCCAAAGCCTGGATTGTGAGAGAAAATCAACCTAATTCGAATCCAACACCATACGCCGATTATCCAAACCCAGATGCCAGTAATGTAAAACTTTACCTTGGAGCAGGAAGAAAGAACCATGGAAGCCTATATACCACTAAACCACAGAAACAATCTGCAGAAACTTTAGTAGATGATGTTTCTTTTTCGGGCAGTGAGCTGGCAAAAGCCGAAAATTCAGAACATCGCTTGCTTTATGTAAGTCCTACATTAAAAGAAGCAGTTCATTTATCAGGCTTAACACAGTTTACCGTTAAGTTGGCCAGCAATAAACCAGCAGCTAATTTCTCCGTTTGGTTGGTTGCTTTACCCTGGACAGAAGGAAATGGTGTAAAATTAATGGATAACGTAATTACGCGCGGATGGGCCGATCCTCAAAACAATAAATCGTTAACTGAAAGTGCGCCTTTAACACCCGGTAAATTTTACGAGCTCAAATTTAATCTTCAGCCGGATGATCAAATTATACCCGCAGGTAAGAAAATTGCCTTAATGATTTTTTCGAGTGATAAAGAATTTACGCTTTGGCCAAAAGCCGGAACTCATCTAACCATTGATTTAAATGGAACCACACTTACATTACCCGTAGTTGGTGGGATTAGTGCATTTGAAAAAGCGACAAAATAGTGCCGCTTCATTAAAATAAATTTTAGCCAATATAGCACCATAAATCACACGATTTCTGATGCTATATTGTTTTTACTATCCCTAACAGTTATTGAACTACGCGCGCTTAAAGAGCTCTCCTCCAAAGGAGTTCCTTCGGAACACTATGGTAGGGATAACGATCTTAGTAATATTTAAAATAATCCCAGCTGCCCTTTGTCATCAATATCGATATCGTCAGGATTGGTGATCTCGAAATCTATCTTTTTGGCAGGTTTTTCTTCTGCTTCGGGTTTATCGTCGGTTTTAACTTCTTTTTTAACAGGTTCGGCTTCTGGCTTAGACTTTTCTACTAATGGCTTTTCTACAGTAACAGGTTTTTCTGGCTTAACCACAGGCACTTCTTTAGGTTCTTCTTTGCGTTCGAACTTTGGTTTTGGCTGCGCTACAACAGGTTTGTCTATTACCTCTTCCGGCACTTCTGGTTCTGTTACGGTTTCCTCGTTCGCAATCGCCTCTTCGCTTGTAACCACCTCATCTAGTGTTTCTTCAGCATCCTCTTCCTCGTCAATTGTTGCTTCCTCAACCGCCTCAATTTCTATCTCAGGCTCTTCTAACACTACTTTTTGAACGTCGTGCGGCGACAGTCTATTGCCATTTGCTTTTAGTCCTTTAACATCAATCAGTTCTGCTAAGGTTAAATCCAATGTTTCTGGGATTTGGGTTTTACCTTTTAAAACATCAACAATAATTTTTGCTGCCGAATTTGAAGTAAGGAACAACAACCTCGATTTCTGCTCCTCACTAATGAAAATGGTTTTCCTACCATTAGCTTGCAGTTCGAATGCAAAACGTTTAATAAAATAATTTTGTGCTTTGCCTTCAAAATGGACTGCGGCAAAAATCTTCTCCGGATCAAACTTCTGGATCAAGAT
>NZ_JBFTRT010000526.1:0-3533 GCF_056399685.1 Pedobacter sp. 01N416 | reverse complement strand
GAACTACCGTTCAAATATTCATATCTTTTCTTGCGTAATAAATTATTATTCTGATCAAGATATTTTATCATATCAATTTTTAATCCCCAATATGGCAGACCGGTCGCCGGAAAAGCCTGTTGCGAGAAATAAAATTCAGTTTTACCCCCAGTTGGATATTGAATAGATTTGAGTGTACCCATTTTTAGGTAATTAAAATCAATTTCTCTGTTGGCTCCAGGTATGTATACTACATCATATGGATAAGCAGGATCTACAGCGCCCGGCGATCCAACAGTCCCAACATCTACAATCATGGGGTTAAGTGCATCATGATAAGTTGGAATAAGCGTTTGATTAGTGTCTATTCCATTGTAAAAGCCACCCATATCCTGACCAAGTGATAATCTGCTTGGAAGAGAATCAGTGTTGTAAACACTACGACCGAAATATTCAAAGCGATGTTTAATTTCTGCTCCATTTTCACCTAACTCGCTTAACCCATCAAGATACAATCTATAGTTGACAGCGTAGTCGTAATTTGTAAGAGGATATCCATATCCTACCGTTGAATAAGGCTTTATTGTTTTGATGTTATTTGATACAAATTTGAAAGCCTTTACTTCTTCTTTCTTTGAATTATAAACAAACATTTTATCGAGCGCCGTATGTGTGCCGCTGACAACCTCATCGTATATAAGATTTTTAAATGTGAAACTGATAGAATCGTGTTCAGATGTGTAGATTTTACTAATAACCGGCCCTGTATTGTCATTATGCCACATTACTCCAGGAGTATTAAATATTTGATGCGGAACAGGGGATTGACCAAAAAAATAATAGAATTTTGAATTTTTCGGTGGCACAACAAAATCATTCCCGCTGTTGTTGTACTCAAAATTTATAGTGTGCGTATTATTAAAGTCCTCAATTTTAGTTAAAAACCATTCAGTTGTATCAATCGCACCCGCGCTTGCTGCTCCATGTCGAAAATAATATCGGGTACCATTTTTGGTAGTTACAATAAAGCCTTGAATAGCTTGATTTACGACAATAATGGGTTCTATCTTTATATCTGCAGCTTTTTTTAGGAGCACTTTATCGCCCTTTAAGTAAAAAGATCCCGAATATCCTGCAAAATTATAGTAAAAGATATCGGGCTCGATACTTGGGTAAGGTGTCGCCGCCAAATTGGAGATTGTAATATAATCAGCAACCGTAGTTGACGAGGCAATTGGCAATCCATTATTAACATTGGTACCAACGCCATCAGAACTACCGCGGATTGATCTTGAGATCACGCCACCAGAGTTAATTACCCAGCCCACACCTAAACAGGTAGACGGATCTTCGACTTTGACGCCGGATGTATAGTAAGAAATTGACAATGGCACTGATATATCTCCCGATTTTAGTGTATACAGTGGAATGTCGATTTCGGGTTTACCGCTATAATAACTAACAGGAACATCAGCATATTTTGAAAGTGCAGCTGCCTCGGGGCCCGGCGGCATTACTGAGGCAGTTCCAAATTGTGCATGTACGCGAAAAACAAAAGAGCTGAAAATCAGCAACAGTGTTGAGAGGTTTTTTAGCATATTTCCTATTTTTAGAATAATGGATTGGTATAATTTTGCCAAAAGTTAGTTGACGATAGTTACTACTACATCATACTATCCATTGGTATTTATAAAATCTTCATTTTAAAGATAGGCTACTGTTAAAAAATTATTAAATCTTTTTGACGAACGATCGGAATCAAGTGACGAACTGAGCTTCTGGAGTGATGACTTTTTTTGGCGACTAATATTTTAAAAAGTACTGCTCATCTGGAACATGGGCAGGTACATTGCGATCAGGATTACCCCAACCACCAGGCCTAGAAAGATAATGATCAAAGGCTCCAGCAGTCCGCTGATCGCATTGGTCTTATATTCCACTTCCTCGGTATACTGCTGGGACAGCTGCTCAAAGAAGTGCTCCAGCTTGTTCACCTCTTCCGCTATACGGATCATCTGGATAAACTTTACCGGATAAAAATCATATTTGGACAATGCTGTTGACAGACTGCTGCCCAACAGGATATCCCCCTGGGCCAGCCTGAGCGACTGTTCCACCGGATAAAAAGTAATCATCTGCCGCACCAGTTCCAGTGCCTGAAGCAATGGGGTATTGGTCTCGGTCAGCAGCCTCATCGTATTGGCAAACTGTGCCAGGTAGATCTTCTTGGTAATCTCACCCACCACCGGGATCCGCAGCAGCGTCAGCGCACTATACTTCTTGAACCAAGGCATTTTCCGGTTCACCAGGACCAGTACCACCATCAGTACAATGATGCCGAGCATCAGGTAGATATAACGGTCGAACCAGTCTGAAAAACTAACAATCAACGAGGTCAGATAAGGCAGTTTTCCACCAAAACGTTTAAAAACATCGGCAAACATCGGTACCACAAACTTGATCATAAAAAATACCGCGGCAAACGAAGTCACCAGGACCAGCAGCGGATAGGTGATTGCCCCTATGATCTTCCTGCGCTGGCTGATCTTGGCCCTGTAGTATTTCGCCAGTTCACCCAGCACCTCAGCCAGCCTTCCGGTTTCCTCCCCGATCCTGATACTGTAAAACTCATAGGCACTGAATTTCTTTTCTCCCTGCATCGTTTCGGAAAGGGATTTTCCGCTGATCACCTGCTGCAGCACCGAAGCAAAAAGCGCCATATCCTTTTTATTGGTATAGGATCCCGCAGTAAGCTCCAAAGCCGATCGGAGATCAATTCCCGAACGGATCAGCGTGCCCAGCTCATTGTAAAAACCTTCTTTTTTTCGGTCACTGAGCTGGCCATCACCAAAGGAAATATCCTTGCCCAGCAGCTCCAATAGCCCATTACCCCCAGGCTTTGCCTTTGGTCTGTTCTTTTTTCCGTACGCCGATATATCTATTGATGCCATAGCTGATTATCTGAATAAATCCTGGGCACTGTAAAACTTTTTAAATACCATGGGCACTTTTCCTCCTTTTTCCAGGCCGAGCACAAAGCCCACCTGGTCAACCGTATCTCCTTCAACAGCCTCCCGGCCTTCAAAACGAAAACCTACTTCTGTCGGCGCAAACACAAAACTGTCTGTTCTCAAGCCTTCCACCTCCCGGCTGATTACCCCGCCACCGAAACGGTAGCGGACCAGGATACTGTCCTGACGCACTTCAAAACCATCAGCAGTCCTTAGCAAAACCCTGCCCTGATCAATGTCCCTGCCCATCGCCCGCTGCAGGCCAAGCACGAGCTGTACACTATTGTTCTTTTTTTCAAAGGCACTAAAATAATTCCCGATCAGCCCATAGGCCATATAACAGATGCTGATACAGAGCCCTGCCAGCAGCATGGACACTGCGATTTCCATCAGTGTATAGGCCTCAATCTTCCCCTTTTCCATTATCACCGCTTAATAAACATTTTAGACTGCCCAAGGACCTTCCCCGCTCGCTCGCCCTGATCTCCAGCCGCGACATGCCCTGGATATCACTTTCACTGCAGATCAGTTCATAATCCACAC
>NZ_JBFTRT010000525.1:0-3544 GCF_056399685.1 Pedobacter sp. 01N416 | reverse complement strand
ATGTTGCTGGTGTGTCCTGATATTTCCAGGCATGGAAATCAACCCGTGTAAATTTTTTCTTAGACTCAAGGTTTTTCCAGATCAGGTCCATTAGGAAAGTCTTTCCGCGACCCCATGTCCCAAAAATTCCGATCATGGATCCCTGTTCCCCAGGTATAATATCGATAATGTCACTTAACTCACTGGCCAGTTCATCCACTGCGAGTACAGCCTCGATGTCCTTTTTATCCCTAAACTTGATTTCAGTTTCAGATACATACTTTCTTTCTAAGCTCAGCTCTGAATATTGTGGTATAGAATCCTCATCGTCAAAAATTTGTTTGAAGATGAGGTCAAGCCCGACGTAATCAAACAGGTTTACATAAAGTTTGCCAGGAAAAGGTTGCTGCGCAAAGGCAAGCGTACGTTTTAATACTGAAGGGGAGAGGTAGTTCTTCAAAGCAACTACATTTCGCAAGCAACGAATATTGCCTATTGCTGATGCAAGTTCTACAGTGATTAGGACCTGGGGAAATTTTTCGTTGTTAAAATCTTTGATCAGTTGGTTTACTTCCCCAGCATTTTGGCGGGCATGTATCAGTGTAGTAAAGGCACTGTTTCCATTTGCCCTAATTAATGCCTGTGAGATGCGAGTAGCATATTCATCTGTGGGAACAGTAATGAGTGTCTTCTCATCCTGAATTCTTAGTAAGATATCTTCGCACAGCATTTCGAGGTATGACTCATATTGATCTTCACTTACTGTATTAGTCTCCTGTTCTGTAAGATTCAAATTACCTACTAAACGGTTATGGGTATGTGCATGACTTTCGGCCATTTCCATCTTAATCTTGGATATATGGAGCGCAGTGAGCTTACCATCTTGGATAGCATCACGGGTGGTATATTTAAAGCTCAGTGCACCAAAATATACTGACGGCTGCTCGCTACTTGTAAAAGCAACAAGCATTGAATTATTAAAAAACTCTAATGTTGCATTCATCCGCTTTGAGGCGGGATCATAGTCTAAAAAGAATATAAGGGGAAAATGTTTTGCATTACTCTTAAAATCTTTGTATTTGGTGTCAAATAACTCGGTCTCAGTTAGGATCAGTAGTTTTTCTTTCTCATCGGGACCAAGTGTTTCAGTAGTAGACAGCTCTTGATTTAATGAGAGATGATTTTTGAAATACTCCTTTAGGTACGTTGCCGGACAAATTACTAAAATATGGTCTTTTTGTTCTAGCTTTGGCAAGTATTCATGTACAATAATAGATGAGATCTTACTTGCCCCGGTACCTGGCGGCATAGAGATTAAAGTCCGTTTTTCCTGGTTTTTAATCCGGTCCTGTATCGTTTGTAGGATATCGAGCTGATTGGGATTGAGGTGTCCTCTACTGATCATGAGCATAAATTTAAAATGCAAAAATAACTAATTCCTAAAGCTATTCATCGATTGATTAGTGATTACGGCTTTTTTATGATCCATATGAAATGGACAATTTTTTTCAATGGAATAATGCTGTTTTTCGCAAAGGATTGAATGTCAAAAGAGCAGTGGCCATTAAATTGAAGTGCCGCGTGTGATTACAGTATATTTATCATAAAAAATAAAAGCCTAATGATTGATTCTGCTTTCAAATTATTAGCCCTGTTTTTGTAGCTTGATGATGTTTGTTAAAATTAAGAGACTACGCCAGAGCGTTGTCGCGATTATGATGAGTCCCACTACGTTTGCGAAGAATATGTATTTTGTTAATGTTTCTGTCAAAAAGAGCTTTAGAACGAATCCTAAAATTGCAACAAATATTAACGATTTTATACAGCCTTTTAACAAAGTGGTTGTTCGGTAATACAGGCCTGTAGAAAAGAAAAGGTCAAATAAAGGTATATCGCCTTCTTGACCATTTGGAATTCTTGCTCCGGTTTTAAATGTGATTAATACGGTTAGCAAAGTAAGGACAAATCCGCCTAAGGTTAGCGCGATGGTTGCCAAGTCGGTTGTGGTCGAAATACTTACCTCGGCTTTGGGTATTGTAATAAGTTGACGTATATATAAAACATAAAGTATCCCCGTTATAATACAGCAGAATAGGTAATCATATAGTATCGGTCGCCTAAAATAAATGTCGATCATGATTCAAATTTTTTCATAAACTCGTCAAAATCACCTTCGATTTTTTCGAACCATTCCTTAGAAGTCAAATGAGCATCAGGTTCGATTTCTACTGATATTTCTTTCTTCCCTTTCATTAAATTGAAGGTGGCATCTTCACCATCTTTGTTGACATATTTCAACTCAAACTCCTCGAAATGATCAATATGGTAAGGTTTTTTCCTGAACTTATCTAATAACGCGGTCATCATCGTATTGGCACCTTTATTCAGCTCTACACTTTTTACTTTTGAACCAGGGGTCTGGAACATCGCTTCTATACGTATAAAATTTGGCTTGAGTTTTTGCCCTAAATTAGCAAATTCTGTGATATATCCCTTAATATCATCATCCATCTGGGGAATATTTTGCGGTTTTAACTTGATTTCAAAATTTAGGACGTTGTGAAGTTCTTCAATTGTTTTGTCAATTGGCACGTCCATAAATGTCGTGGTTGTTGTTGCTTTTGCGAGTCTCAAAACTTCGTGTGCAATATTCCGGAAATAATATTCTATATCTGACAACCTAGGGCCATTGTGGTTGTATTCAACACACATTATTGCGGGGTTACGGCTATAATCAATAAAGAAATTTGTTACTTCTGCAATTGATCCGGATGCTTTATTGAATGGTACGAGTTCGTAAGTATCCAAAGGTTTTACCATTAGATTTTTCCCTGCCCTGAGTAGTGCTATGGAACACCTGATCTTTTTAGTCTTCGGGATTCTATAGGTAACATTCATGAAAAGTTCCCTTTTGTCGCCGTCCTGGCGGTTTTTGTTTTTGTCTACCAGGAACGCTTTGTTTTCCAAGCGCTCTTTGTTGAGGAATGTTATTAATTTAATAAGGATATCATTTGAATTGTCTTGGATATTTGCGAAGGGTGTAAATTTGAGGGTGTGCAAATAAAACCTTATGGTATGGCTATTCGAACTCGGAATTGTGTTTTCTGACATGATAAAGCGTTAGTTTCCAGCTAATCTGCTGTTAAAATTCCGCATAAGCAAATCTATAATGGTTAATACCCATAGATGAGTATATGTAAATACTAACAATATTGGATTACTCAGCTAGATTCATAATTCAATATCTCTGTTTTCTCAAACCTTTAAAAAGAGTTCTCCTAGATCAGCCATTTTGTATCCACAATCATACTTGGCATTTATTTGATGCTAATTGTTGTTGGGGTCTCTATTTCCTCGACGCTAGGACCAATCAGTTTGCCAAGAAATTCCTTTACAAGGTTCAGCCCCTTTTCAATAGTTGATGATTTGATATTAAAATCGTTCGACATTCATATCCGTTTTATATTGTGATAATTCTATTCCATTTCACTTCTGGATTATTTTGGATGATTTCAATAAATACGCCAAAAGCTTTCTCAAACCATTTTTCTATATCCTGTTCCAT
>NZ_JBFTRT010000524.1:0-3544 GCF_056399685.1 Pedobacter sp. 01N416 | reverse complement strand
CTACAGTGTCGATAAGGTAAAGCTGGTGTTATTGGAGTCGTTTCAGGGTTTTGCTTTGAACGATAAAAAGGGTTTTCTGGAACTTAATATCAGTAAAMAGGAGGTTAGTGAGGTGTTTGATGGGTTGATCGAATTGGTCGTGGCGGTGCGGGTGCTGATGGAGGAGGGTAAGGTTGAGGGAGTGAGGAGTTAGGATTTGAGATAGCCTTTAGGTCAGTTTTTAATTATTTTTTACGTTTAATCAATCAAAATGAAGCTTAAATTATGTTTCCTGCTACTGCTATGCCCAATTTTTGGGGTGCATGGGCAGGATAAAAATATATCGGTTACCAGTGTGGCTGCGTCTGCGGATTATCGGGGGATTTCTATCGGTCAGCAGGTGCCGGATGTGCTGATAAGGAATGTTTCAGGTCTTAATGGGGCGGGTCAGAATTTGGCAGTCTTGCCGCTTTCGGCTTTTAAGGGCAAACTGCTGATCCTGGATTTTTGGGCGACCTGGTGTGCACCCTGTATTGCCAGTTTCCCGAAAATGAAGATGCTGCAAGAGAAATACCAGAACGATCTGCAGGTGATCCTGGTGAATAATGAGCCTGTAGCCAGGGCAACCGATTTGTTGCAGAAAAGGAAAAACGAACATGGCGAAGCTTTTACTGCTGTTTTAGCAGATACGCTGCTGAATAAAACTTTCCCGCACCGTACCGTACCCCATTATGTATGGATCGGCAGGGATGGGAAAGTGCTGGCCATAACGGGCGAGGAAGAACTGGAGGAAGCGAAACTGTTGCAGGCGATGGCGGGCGAGGGTGGTACGTTCGTTAATAAAAAGAACATCGATCCGGCTTTGCCTTTGTTCAGTTCGGCAGATTTTCCTACTGAAGGCTTGGTCCGGTACAGCCTGTTAACTAAGGGCCGGGTGTCTGGCCTGGCCAGCGGTACACAGTTTCGAAAGGCTAAAACATCTGGTGTGTTGGTGGGGCGTGCCTTTACCAATGCCGATTTTTTTAGCCTTTATGGTACAATTGGCAGGGTGCTGCAGCGCGCAGTAGGCCAGCGCTTTTCTGATAAACAGATCAGGTACGCAGGGGCCGATTCGTCGGGTTTCTTGCACGGTAGCTATAATTATGAGTTTGTGGTGCCCGAGCGGTTATCAGCTCAGTTATACCCCATGATGCTGGATGACCTGAATATGTATTCGCCTTATGTAGGCAGTTTCGAGACTGAAGTGGCCGATTGCCTTGTTCTTGAGCGTTTTGGGGTTGCGGAGGTTCGCTTGAGCGGAAGTCATGATCTGGAAATTTTGGGTCGATCGGATAACGGCGCTGGCAGTCAGGATGTGTTAAACTTAAAAAATGTTCGTGTTGAAGCGCTTGCCGATCATCTGGAGAACCTGGTCTGGAACACCGTGCCGGTGATCAACGAAACCGGGATCAGTGATCGCATATCGATCACGATCAGTGAAACAGGGGGTCTTGAGCAGGTAAATGCTGGGCTTCGGCCGTATGGGCTGTGCCTGCGGCCGGCGAAGAAAAAAATGACGGTCATGGTGATCCGTGACCGGATGGGCGATGAAATTAAGCAACTGAAATGAGGAAGATATATATACTGATTGTATTGATCGGCTTTTGCCCGATAATAGCCTTTGGGCAGGAAACCTTTAGCGGTAAAATTTTAAGTGCTGCCGATAGTACCGCCGTTCCGGCAAACATCGAGCTGACAGGGGCTGATGGGCTGGTACGTAGATTAATGGCAGATAGAAACGGAACATTTTCGGTTGGTCTGCCAGGTGGTACTTATCATTTTGTGGCCAGTGCGGTGGGTTTTAAAACCTATGCTGTTACAGTCACTATCCCGTTAACAAGGGTATTTGTGGCCAGGCTGTTGCCGGCCGATAACCAGCTCAGCGATGTAACGGTAAGCACCGGGTATCAGGTGCTGGACAGAACGCGGGCCACCGGATCGTTTGATAAACTGGATAAGGCCAGGCTAGATCAGCAGGTGGGCAAAAACATACTCGACAGGTTAGAGGCCATAGGTAACGGGCTTACTTTTGACAGGAGCACCTCGGCCACAGGCAAGTTTTCCATCCGTGGCACCAGCACGATCCGTGGGCCAAGGGATCCGCTGATTGTGCTTGATGATTTTCCTTATCCGGGTGATCTGGCCAACATCAATCCTGAAGATGTAGAGAGCATAACGGTTTTAAAGGATGCCGCGGCAGCTTCCATTTGGGGTACCCGTGCCGGAAATGGGGTGATTGTAATTACCACCAAAAAAGGCAAAAAGAATACGCCGTTTTCGGCCAGCTTTTCAGCCAGTTTGGCTTTTGTGCAAAAGCCTGATCTGCGTTACGAGCAGCGCATTTCATCTGCCGATGCGCTTGATGTGGAGCAGTTTTTATATGGTAAGGGCTATTATACCAGCCTGATCAATTCCTCGCAGAAACCTGCCTTAACGCCTTTTGTAGAGCTGCTGGTTTTGAATGCCTCGGGCAAGCTGTCTAATGCTGATTTGGCACTGGCCAAGGCAGGCTTTGCCGCACATGATGTTTATGACGATTTTGACCGTTACGTGTACAAAACCGGGGTTAACCAGCAATACGCACTCTCGCTATCGGGTGGGAGTGAAAAGCATTCCTGGCTGGTTTCTTCAGGTTATAACAGAAACGTAGATAACCTGGATGGTGAGAATTCCAGGCAGAACCTGAGGCTGAGCAACAGTTTTACGCTGCTGCGCAACCTGAATTTGAATACGGTGTTCAGTTATACCGGTGGCAAGGTTACAGCAGGGCAGCCTGGCATTGGCGGCATATTGAGTACATCTTCACTTTATCCTTATGCTGCCTTTGCCGATGCCAATGGAAACCCTTTGCCCATTACCAAGAATTACCGGTCTGGTTATCTTGCTTCTCCAGCGGTGGCGCAGCTGCTGGACTGGTCATATTACCCGCTATTGGATAATCAGTATACCGATAATGTAACCAGACTTACGGACCTGGTGGCCAGTTTCGATCTGGCATATAAACTGCCATTGGGTTTTAGGGCATCGCTTAAATACAATATTGAAGAGCAGCGGACCACCAGGGAAATTTTGCAGCAGCTGGGAAGTTATTACACCCGGAACCTGATCAACAGTTTTGTGCAGGTAGGTGCTGGTGGGGCAGTAAGTTATCCTATTCCATTAGGTGCCATTCTGGACAGGAATGAAGGGCGCTTGCGGTCGCAGCAGTATAGGGGGCAGCTTGATTTTAACCGGGCATGGGCTTCGCACCGGTTGGATGCTTTGATAGGGCTGGAGTGGAGGAAGGCGCAATCAACAGGGGTATCGGGCAGGATGTATGGTTTGGATACCGACAAGCTCAACACAGGGCAGGTTGATTATACCCGCACTTTTCCCAACTCGGTTACTGGAAGTCTGGCTTACATTCCAGATGGTAACGGGCTGAGCCAGGTGGCCAATAATTACTTTTCGCAGTTTGTGAATATGGCCTACACCTTTAAAGATACCTATACGCTCTCGGCAAGTGCAAGGGCCGATGCCTCTAACC
>NZ_JBFTRT010000523.1:0-3554 GCF_056399685.1 Pedobacter sp. 01N416 | reverse complement strand
GGGCAGCATTAGTTATCGCTTCTCCCACTGTTCTGCTCGTTTTTATTATTTCTCCGACAATTCCCAATGCCTGTAGTTGTAAGGATTCCCCAAAATGAAGACCGAACAAGTTGTCTCTACTTATAGATACAGCATTAAACCAGACATCATCGATCTGTTTAACCGCAAGCGGATTTTTTGAAGTTGTCAGTTCATCCATTGTGATGTTTGATGCACGGAGAAGTTTTTCTGCAGATATGTCTCTTTGAACTGCATAACCAATCAGTCTTGATATGAAATTTTTAATCTGATCTTCCATAGTAGATAAATACTTGAAGCTAAAATATCAATATAGTAGAGAATAAAAATAATTTGACGGAAAAAGATAACTTAATGTCGTTTAATGGTAATCTTAACTTCAGTTGAACCTGCGAACTTTGGTTCAGATACTAAATAGAAAATATTATGGAAAATCAATCAAAACAAACAGTAATAGAATTTTTGACCTCGGTTAAAGCGGTCGATCTTGAAAAAATTGGCCAACTATTGTCTTCTGACGTAAATTGGTCGCAGCCTGGCAGCAACGAGATCTCAGGCCTAAAGCGTTCACAGCAGGAGGTATTCGGAATGGTAGGTAAGATGTTCGAGATTTCCGGTAATACATTACAGTTAGGTGCTTATCAATCAATTAGCTTAAACGGCAACCGGGTTGCATGCCTATTGCACTGGATGGCAGAGAAGCCCTCTGGAGAAAAACTCGACGTTTACAATATAGATATTTACACGGTTGAGCATGGTAAAATCTGTAATGTAGAGATTTTTTCTGCTGACCAGATGCAGGAGGATGGCTTCTGGACAAACTAAGTAAAATAAATGCCGGACAGACTATTTTGTGCTGTCCGGCCTGTGATCTTATAACACTATCTATTGATCGCTCTTCATCAAAAAAAAAGATTGTTAATTAATGCTGATAAGCAGTTTGTTTTAGGGCTTTCTGGAATTGGCGGTCGGGGTTCAATCAATTTGGTTTATGCAAGGTATATTATTTGATTTTTATAAATTTACAATATGAAACAAGCAGAAACCGTTATCGATTTTTACAACAGGTTGCCAGACCATGCTCCCATCGATGTTCCGCTCGATAATGCTGGCATTGGCCACATAAACGTATTCACAAGAGAGAACTGCGCCGTGGTAAGTCCATACAGTCGCCGCGATTTTTATAAGGTTTCACTTATCATTGGTAAGGGAAAGATCTATTATGCAGATAAGTGGATACAGATTGATCGACCGGCACTACTATTTTCAAATCCTATAGTGCCTTATTCCTGGGAAGCAGACTCAGATCAGCAGTCGGGCTGGTATTGTCTTTTTACCGAAGATTTTATTCAGCATAGTGAACGGGTAAATAACCTGCGCGATTCGCCTTTGTTTAAGGTCGGCTGTAATCCGGTGTTCTTTCCAGATGAAGTTCAATTGCGCGAATTTTCGGCCATATTCCAGAAGATGCAGGCAGAAATGCACTCCACTTATCCGCACAAGTACGATGTGCTGCGTAGCTATTTGCACCTGTTGATTCATGAGGCGATGAAAAATAATCCGGCCACAAATTTTCATACCTATGCCAACGCCTCTTCAAGGGTTTCTGCCTTATTTCTTGAACTGCTGGAAAGACAGTTTCCAATTGATTCTCCTACGCTTATACTCAAACTGAAAAACCCTGCTGATTATGCCGACGCTTTATCCGTACACATCAATCACCTCAACCGTTCTGTAAAAGAGGTTACCGGTAAAACTACAACCGCTCATATCGCTGCCCGGATTGTTAAAGAGGCTAAGGCACTATTGCAGTATACCGACTGGAATATCGGTGATGTTGCCTACAGCCTGGGCTTTGAGTACCCTTCATATTTTACACTGTTCTTTAAAAAACACACCGGTTCAGCACCTACTAAATTGAGAGAAACTGTTTGAATATTATAACGATCTGTTTGATGCTTATAAGTCACGGTTTCGCTTTCTTATCTACATTTGAGTGAACAAAATCTTATCAAAATGAAATATAGAAATTTAGGAACAACCAGCGAAAAACTGTCTGCACTTGGCTTAGGCTGCATGGGCATGAGTTTTGCGTATGGACCTACAGACGACAAAGAAAGTTTAGCGACTCTTGAAAAAGCACTTGATCTTGGGATCAATTTTTGGGATACGGCCGATATGTACGCAAACGGAGCAAATGAAGCGCTCATTTCTAAGGTACTCGTACCTAACCGCAACAAGGTATTTATTGCAACTAAATTTGGATTCCGTTTTACAGATGGAATTGCCGGCCCCAGCAGCGCAACGGGAACTTATTTTGATGGTTCTCCTGCCTGGATGAAAGTTGCAGTTGAACAGAGCCTGAAACGATTGAAAATCGATACCATAGACCTCTACTATGCCCATCGCGTTGACCCTAACATTCCGATTGAAGAAACCGTTGGCGCTATGGCCGATCTGGTAAGAGCAGGAAAGGTACGCTATCTTGGACTGAGTGAGGCTTCTGTCACTTCTTTACGCAAAGCACATGCCGAGCACCCGATTGCTGCACTGCAAAGTGAGTACTCGTTGCTTACAAGGGATGTGGAAAATGGGATATTGCAGACTACCCGTGAACTTGGTATTTCACTTGTGCCTTATTCTCCATTGGCCCGGGGCCTGGTTACCAATGCACTCGATGTAAATATCCTGGCTGATGATGATTTTAGAAGAACCCTGCCACGTTACCAGCAGGAAAATATCACCGGTAACAACAGGCTTATAGCCGAATTTGCGGCATTGGCAGGCACCAAGGGTTGCACACCAGCACAGCTTGCCCTGGCATGGGTGCTGGCACAGGGCGAGGATATTATCCCGATTCCAGGCACAAAAAAAAGAAAATACCTGGAAGATAATGTAGGTGCGATTGAAGTTGAGCTGACAGCTGATGATCTTACAGCAGTTGATGAACTGATCAGGCGATATCCTATAAGTGGCGAGCGTTATAGTGAAGGCGCAATGAAGCTGGTTAACCACTAACGGACCTTCTAAACTAGCTATATTTGGTAGAGGCATAGGCTAAAGGAAAAGCTAAAAGGATAACCAGGAAAAATCTGGGTATCCCTACAGAGCTGTACACTTTAAATACCAACTATAAGAAACTTCATTGCAAATCAATCTCAAGAAACCATTGTACAAATGAGTACATATGGTGGTATGAGCGGGCGACAAAGAAAGATTAATCAAACTTTGTCGCCTGCTTTAATTTAATTTATTTCGCATCAAATTGATGAATTTTCGAGTTTGGATAAGCCAATAGTATAGGTAAATATGTAGCAATTATGAATGGTGAGTTTTTTACTCATCTTTTTTATTTTTTAAAACTTATACCATTGGTTATTCCGTCATATTATTTGCCAAATAATATAATTAATGTACTAATTCCGCCCGGTTTTAATCGTTTTCGTTTTTACAAAACCGATAAGTTCGTCCCGGTAATTCTCACCAATGGTTAGCAATAGATCGTTTTTCATCCGTACCAGGTTGTTCTCTATTTC
>NZ_JBFTRT010000522.1:0-3580 GCF_056399685.1 Pedobacter sp. 01N416 | reverse complement strand
GGTGCTAATTGTAAAACTTTCTGCAAAAGCTTCAGGCTGAAAAATTGAAGTAGATTTTAGCACAACTTTTCCCGGCTTACGTTCAAACCATTCGAAAACAGCGGTTAATAAACCTTGAAAAGTGCCATCGAAAATGTAGGTCATGGGATTTATTTTAGTCCGTCATTCCCGCGAAGGCGGGAATCTTAATGCCGTAGCTTTGAGATTCCCAATCAAGTTGGGAATGACGATCGTGGGGTTTTAAAACAAAATCATCTGGTTGCTATCTGTTTTTAAATATTTGCTCTGGCTTTCGGCCAAAATAAAAGCCTTAATCTGTGTGCCCTGATAATCTTTCAGCTGATAGGGGCTATCCAGGCAAACAATAAAGTGTTTGGCCCGGTTATAAGCCACACCGATTTTTTTCAACTGGTCAATCCTGAGTTTTCCGAACTTTCTGGCCTGTACAATTTTTTGGGCCGACATTACACCGATACCCGGTATCCGGAGAATCATTTTATAATCAGCCGTATTAATATCCACAGGGAAATGCTGCATATTTCTAATCGCCCAGCTTAATTTTGGATCGATATCAATATCAAGGTTCTGGTTGGCATCGTTTAAAATTTCCTGCACTTTAAAGCCGTAAAACCGCATTAACCAATCGGTTTGATACAACCTGTTTTCTCTCAGCAATGGTGGCTGTGTACCAATTACAGGCATCCTGGTGTCGTTGCTAATGGGTACATAACCCGAATAATAAACTCTTTTCAGAGAAAAGTTTTTGTAAAAGGTATTCGCGGTGTACATAATATCTTTGTCGCTCTCGGGTGTGGCGCCAATAACCATCTGTGTGCTTTGTCCCGCAGGTACAAATGTTGGTACATGTTTGATCAGTTTTTTATCGGCAGTAAACTGGTTAATCTGCTGTTGCACAAAAGCTAAAGGTTTAATTACTTCCTCGTGGTTTTTCTCGGGAGCCAAAAGCTTCAAGCCGGCTTCAGTTGGCATTTCTAAATTAATACTCATCCGATCAGCATATAAGCCAGCTTCTTTAATCAGTTCATCGCTGGCACCTGGAATGGTTTTTAAATGGATATAGCCGTTGTAGTTCTGTTCCAAGCGGAGTTTTTTAACCACTAGCAACAGCCGTTCCATGGTAAAATCGGCATTTTTGAAAATCCCCGAGCTTAAAAACAGGCCTTCAATATAGTTGCGGCGATAAAAATTCATGGTCAGTTCTACCACCTCATCTACGGTAAAGGCTGCACGTTTTACATCGTTGCTTTTCCGCGAAACGCAGAACAAACAATCGTAGATGCAATGGTTAGTCAGGAGGATTTTTAAAAGCGAAACACATCGGCCATCTTCAGTGTAGGTATGGCAAATGCCGGATGTATGGCTATCGCCAAGGCCTTTATTGGTATTTTTTCTCGTGCCGCCGCTTGATGAACAAGAAACATCATATTTAGCGGCGTCAGCAAGAATATTTAATTTTTCACGGATTCGATCAAACATAGGGATATATTTACTAACAAAGATAGTTTAATAACTAAAAATATTAGTAAATAGATTTATCTAACCTATTCTATTTTGGAATAATAATGTTAACTAAAAACTGTTCGAAGGGTTAAGCTTTCTGCTTATTGGCAGTTGATGTGCAATATTATAACTTTCCTGATAATATTGCAGTTCAGAAAAGAAGCGGTCGGCCTCTACTTCGTGGTTTTTAAGTGGACTAAAGTTGGCCACGAAATCCGGGTCTTTAAATGCAATTTGATAAAAGTAACCTCCATTGTGGTTATCGAACATTTCGGTTACGCTGGTTACATTTTCCCATCCAGAAAAAAACTCGGTTCTCCGGTATAAGAAAGAAGTACTTTTTAATTTAAAACTTATACCTTTTTCACTGATTAAAATTTTACTATGTACAAAAATCTGCGTTTTGGTAATCCATAATAAAAGAAGTGCCATTAAAATAATTGATAGCGAAACAAATATCAAAGTGGACGTTTCGGAAAGCGATGAAGGTAAACTAAAAAGAGAATACAGCATTAAGGAAATGAAGAACACAGGAATGCCAACCATCGCGATTAACAAAACACTATTTTTATGGTATTTTAGTTTATAAGGATGCATGAGGATTAATTTTTGTAAAGTTAAGCCCTAATGCGTGGTTTCGGAATACTTACTATTAGGTATTTTTATGGCTTATTGCTGATTATTTCCCATCCCACTCTTTATAAAAGTGCTCCAGGTATAGAAGCATAAAATTGTGTCTTTCTACGGCTATTGCTATCCCTGCTTCAGTATTCATCATGTCTTTCAACAACAGCAGTTTTTCGTAAAAATGGTTAATGGTAGGCGCGGTGGTATTTTTATAACTTTCTTTAGTGAGGTGTTCTTCGGGTAAAATAGCCGGATCGTAAAGTACCCTGTTTTTGAATCCACCATAAGTAAATGCTCTTGCAATACCAATGGCTCCGATGGCGTCTAAACGATCTGCATCCTGTACAATTTGCATTTCTTTTGAGGTGAAACCTGTGCCATCAAAACTATTTTTGAACGACATGTTCTGGATAATCAGTTTAACATGGGCAATAACCTCAGCATCAACAGCTATCGATGCTAAAAATGAAGCAGCCATGTTCGGTCCCAGTTCTTCATCACCATTATTAAATTTAGGATCAGCAATATCATGCAACAATGCGGCAAAGGCGACTACAAGTTCGTCGCCATTTTCTTGTTGATTAATGGTTTGAGCGGTTTTAAAAACACGCTCAATATGGAACCAATCGTGCCCTGCCTCGGCATTGGCTAGTGTTTTCTGAACAAAATCGATAGTTTTTTGAATGGTAGCCTGCATCGTTCTAAATTTGTTCCAAAGGTATTGGAATTATTTGCAGGGTAAAAGAAATGATATCAACAGCGCCTGGGTATTAACTCGCCGCTGCTGTCCTGTTCTCATCATCAGCAATAATTTTAATTAAATCATTGTGGTTAAGGGTTAATAAATGAGATACTTCAACCTCCAAAATTGCAGCAATTTGGAACAAACGATCGATAGTTAATTTACTATAACCGAGCTCAATTTTGCTGTAGGCATTTTGAGATATTTTCAATTTCGCCGCCAGATAATCCTGAGTATAGTCTCTGTATTCTCTAATTTTTCTAATATTGCCGGCAACGTTCTTTGTCTTTAAAGCCAATACATCTTCCATAAAAAAGGGATAAATTTTTTTAATGTTTATTTCATTATGTACGAAACTTTAACCGCAACAGTTTTTAAAAGTATTAATTTTAGCACTATTGGGAATTACGCGAAACGGATTAATGAACTAATTGTTACAACAAAAAAATAACCTAAATGTTTAAGTGTTTTGTTTTTGGTTGATAATCAGGTTCTTGTATTGGTTGTGCTTTAGGTGGAAGGAGCGATAGGATACATTTAGAACATTATTGCGTTATGCAGCTCAAATCAACGAGAGAAAAGGTGGGCGGTAAGAAAACGCAGAAAAATTAATTATTTAAGGGTTAATATAGCCCCCAGTCATCTTCAAATTCGTCTTTTTCGAAATATTTAACCCATTCGATAAAGAGT
>NZ_JBFTRT010000521.1:0-3603 GCF_056399685.1 Pedobacter sp. 01N416 | reverse complement strand
TTCTATTTCAGTCCCGATTATTTAATTATGCAGGTAGATAGTACCATTGGTAAAAATCTGGTTAATGTTTCGGTTAAGGTAAAAGACATTGCGCCTGATGCAGCATTAAAACCTTATACCATTAAAAACATTAACATATATCCTAATTATTCGTTAAGGAGAGACAGTACGTTAAGAAAATTGAAACCATTGCAGTATAACGATTTCAATATATACGATGACCGAAACACGTTTAAACCAAAACTTTTCGACCGCTTGGTATTTTTTCAAAAAGGCGAGCCGTATAACCGTAAAGATCATAACCAATCGCTAAACCGAATGGTAAATGTAGGTGCTTTTCAAGATGTAAGAGCCGAATTTTTACCTATAGATAGTTTCAAAAACAATCAGCTCGATTTAAATATCTATTTAACGCCTTTAAAGAAAAACTCACTTACCTTTTCTGTTACCGGAACAAGTAAATCGAACAATTTCGTAGGTTCTGAAGTAAAAGTAACACAAACTACCAGAAACTTGTTTAGAAATGCCGAACAATTAGATTTGAGTGTTAGTGGAGGGTTTGAAACGCAAACCAAAGGAACTTCTTTAGGCAAAAACTCCTTATCATTAACGGCAGAAGGAAAACTGACCTTCCCCAGGTTTATTGTTCCCTTTTACAAACCGAATAGCACCAATGCTTTCATCCCGAAAACTATAGCTTCACTTTCTTATCAGATGCTTAACCGTGGTTCTGAATATACTCTACATGCTTTTAAAGGGCAATATGGTTACAACTTTAAAGAGAATTTATACAAAGAGCATAATTTCAATCCGATATCAATCAGTTATGTTTCTACTTCTTTTCCTACGGATACTACAGAGCAAAGAATATATGTGCAAAACCCACTATTGAGGACTACTTTAGAAAAACAGTTTATTATTGGCAGCAATTATAATTTCACCTATACCAACCAGATGGAAGATAGCAGGAGAAATAACACTTATTTCTTTGGAGGATTAGAAACCGGAGGTAATGTTTGGGGGACTTTTGTACCAAAAGATGAAGAAGGGAAACGTACACTTTTTAACATACCACTAACACAGTTTATCAGGGTAGAAGCTGATTTAAGAGACTATTATAAAATCACCAGAAATTTAATCTGGGCAAACAGGTTAAACCTGGGTTATGGTTATGCCTATGGAAACTCTACATCAATGCCCTTTGTTAAACAGTTTTTTGCAGGCGGCAGTAACGATATCAGGGCTTTTCCAGCCAGAACTTTAGGGCCGGGAACTTTTAAGGTGAAAGATGATGCTCTTTTTTCCGATCAGGGTGGTGATATTAAGTTAATGTTAAACTCAGAACTGCGTTTTAAAATAGTAAGCGTACTTTATGGCGCATTGTTTGTAGATGCAGGAAATATCTGGCTGAGGAAAGAGGATCTTGGCGAACCTGGTAAACCTGAGACGGCAAGACCCGGATCTGGTTTTAAGCTGAAAAATGCTTTTAACGAGCTTGCTGTAGGTACTGGTGCAGGCTTACGGGTAGATGTCAGCATTTTTGTAGTCCGTTTAGATGTAGCTTTTCCGGTACGCAAACCATACCTGCCGGAAGGACAAAGATGGGTGTTTGATGATATCGCCTTTGGAAACAAAGATTGGCGTAAACAGAATTTAATTTTTAACATTGGGATAGGATATCCATTTTAATTTTTCTATGAGAGTTATCCATAAGATCAAATATTTCTTTATTGCGCTTTATCATCTTTTTGTTGCTGCCGGAAAAGGTTTTATGGAAGATCGGGTAACTAAATTAAGTGCTTCGCTTGCTTACTACACTATTTTTTCACTTACTCCACTCATCATTATCATGCTATCTGCCGCTACCCTATTTTTTGGCGACAAAAGAAATGAGGAAACAAGAGGTCAGTTTTATGGGCAGGTTACCAAAATGGTTGGCAAAGAGGCAGCTACACAAATCCAAGGTTTTGTAGAACATGCAAACAAATCCGGGCAATCTACCATTGGTTTAATTATTGGGATTTGTACATTGATTATTGGTTCAACTGCTATTTTTATTGAGATACAAGATAGTATCAACATGATCTGGAAAGTAAAGGCTGTGCCCAAAAAAGGCTGGATAAAAATGCTTTCGAACAGGTTATTGTCTTTCTCTTTAATTGTTTCGATGGGCTTTCTGTTGCTTGTTTCACTAGTGGTTAACACTGTAGTAGTTGGTTTGGGTTCTAAATTGGCTAACCTACTTTCGCAAAGTAAGATAGATGAAGTAATCCCCGTTGCAAACGATACAATGGCCATTCTAATTTATATTTTAAACAATGTAATTACACTTGCTGCCGTAACCGCCGTATTTGCCGTTATATTTAAGGTATTGCCAGATGTGATCATCCGATGGAAATCGGCAATAATTGGCGCACTATTTACTGCAGTTCTTTTCAGTCTAGGTAAATACCTGATTGGGATTTATATCGAAAAAGGCAATCCAGGTTCGGCTTTTGGCGCAGCCAGTTCGATCATCGTTATTTTATTGTGGATTTATTATACATCAATTATACTTTACTTCGGCGCTGAATTTACACAAGCCTATGCAGAGAAGTACGATAATGGCATCTCTCCTAGTAAGTATGCCGTATTTACAAAAATTACCATTGTAGAGAAAAAGGTAGATGTATTGCCGCCTCAACACCCGGAAGATACGGTGAATGTGCCTAAAGAATAATGCGGTCGTCATCCTGAACTTGTTTCAGGATCTTTCCAAAACGTGATCGTCATTCCCGCACATGCGGAATCTTAAAGCTATAAAACGGTTATAACAAAGAAAGTCACGCCTTAAAACCTTGACTTCCTTTYTATAGATAAAGCTGGTTCGTGGAGACATAAACCAAAGCATAACAAGACAGATGCTGAAACAAGTTCAGCAGGACGCCACGATTGATTTAACCGCAAGCATTCAAACGCGATTGTCATCCTGAGCGGAGTCGAAGGATCTTTCCAAAATGTGACCTTAAGTTCGTGTGCAGGCGGAAATTTAAGGCTAGAAAACGGTTTATAACCAAGGAAGTCAAGTTTTAAAAACTTCACTTCCTTTTATATTATCTAGAAAAACTGGTTTGAGTACACGAACCAGGGATATTGCTATGCTACTTCTTCAGTAATCACTTTAGGCTCTTCAGTTACCTCATCCTTCTCTACCCTTAGGTTACGGATAATGTGCTGCTGTCTATCAGGCGTATTTTTACCCATATAATATTCCAGCAAACTTTTAATCGTTTGATCTTTCAAAATAACGGGGTCTAACCTGATATCTTTCCCGATAAACAAACCGAATTCATCAGGAGAAATTTCACCCAAACCTTTAAATCGGGTAATTTCTGGTTTATTGCCCAGCTTTTCAATTGCATTTTTACGTTCTTCATCACTGTAGCAATAAATCGTTTCTTTTTTGTTCCGAACCCTGAAAAGCGGCGTCTGTAAAATATAAACATGGCCGGCTTTTACCAAATCGGGAAAAAACTGAAGAAAGAAAGTCATCATCAACAAACGGATGTGCATTCCATCCACATCGGCATCTGTTGCGATTACAATATTGTTATAATGAAGCCC
>NZ_JBFTRT010000520.1:0-5388 GCF_056399685.1 Pedobacter sp. 01N416 | reverse complement strand
ACACAGCATTAGAAAAGCATTGGCAGGCTTAATTAGCCAATTGCCGAGCTATCGCCATAAATTAATTGCCATGGGTATTTCCATGGAAGATATAGAAAAGCTATATGTAAAAATGTTTGGCAATATGGAAAATTCTTGGGTAAAACAACCCGATCTGGCCAAGTATAACCCATTGATGCATATTTTAACCAATCCATCTAAACCTTTGTTAGAACGGATTTCTGATTTTGATATTAAAACCTATTTAAACGGAGATATCAACACCAAAGTAGATCGTGCTTCAATGGCCTTTTCGCTTGAATCACGTTCTCCTTTAATGGATTACAGAGTGATAGAGTTTTCTAGAAGCCTACCCACAGCATTTAAATACACCAATGGAAACCAAAAACGGATATTAAAAGATTTATTGTTCGATCGTGTTCCTGCACATATTTTCGATAGGCCAAAGGCTGGCTTTACCATGCCATTCCAGCATTGGTTCAGAAATGAATTAAAAGATTATGTGATGGATAATTTATCAGTCGATAATTTGAAGAACATCCCTGGCATTCATTTGAAAAGAACCCAAGAGATTATCAATGAGCATATGACCGGGAAGTGGAACAGGTATCCACAGATAGGATTTATTACGAAGAACTGGATTTTTGGAAAGGGAAGGGCGAGATTATGATGATTGATGGATTCGACTTCAAAAACAAGAAGAAAGTGCAGGGCATCAAGCCAGATGCGATCCATTTATCTTATCCCTATCTTATAGAAGAAAATGGTTGTTTATACTGCATTCCCGAAACGTCAGAAGCGAAAGAAATAGCACTCTATCAGGTTGACCAGGAGAATCCTAGCCAGTTAACCAAAATAAAAGTGCTGGTTAGTGGAAAAGCTTTTGTAGATAGCTCGATTATTTATCATGAAAATAGATATTGGCTTTTTACCAGTGTATCCGGAGATCATCATCACCTGTATATTTATCATTCAAAAACGCTAAACGGTCAATACACAGGGCATTATCAGAACCCAATTCCTGTAGAAAAAGAATTTTGCAGAGCTGCAGGGAGTTTATTTAAAGTTGGCAAATCACTGTACCGCCCTACACAAAATCCAATTAACCGCTACGGAGGCTCAATTATCATTAACGAAATTGAAACACTGAGCGAAAAAGCGTTTTCAACCATCAATAAATTCGAAATATTGCCAGACAAACCTTACAACAAAGGGCTCCATAACATCAGTTTCGCCAACAACATTATTGTAATAGATGGCAAGCGGAAAGTAATAAGCTTGATGATGCCGTTCAAAAAAATTGCTCGAAACCTTAAAAGGAAATAAATCGCCATTCGAAATGACAACACCAGAAAAAAGAATGATTTTTATTTCGTTAACCGATGCCCCCAATGGTGCTGAAAATGTGTTGTTGATGATGGCTACCGCTGTTAATGGCGAAATGTACTTTTTAAAGAAACACCCTTTTACAGGGCTTAAAATTTCTGAAGGGATTTCCAAAAAATACTTATCTAAAAGAACAATTTTTTGGGGTTTTGTAAAACTGATGCCAATACTCCGAAAATATAAAAAGGATGATGTGTTAATGAGTACGCACCCGTACTTAAATGCTTTTTTAGGCTTTTTAAAACGCATAGGTTATCTCAGGTCCAAATTAATTGTACGCGAATGCACTTCTGTTTTTACCCGTTTCACCGGAATTAAAAAACGCATTTATCAAATCATTTACCGCATTGGTTATCCGGCTGTAGATTTAGTAGTTTGCCAAACTACATTAATGAAAATACAACTGCTTGATCATAATGGCTTTTTATCGAAGCACAAAATATTGGTTCAACCCAATCCCGTCGATTTTAATAAAATCATTGCTAAATCTGATCAGCCTTTAATTAATGGCGATGCTAAACTCGATTTTATCTGCTCTGCAGGAAGGTTGATCCCAGAAAAAGGATTTCCGATTTTGATCAAAGCTTTTAAACTGATTCAGCAGGAATATCCCAAGCTGAAATTACTCGTACTTGGAGAGGGAAAAGAAAGAGCATCATTAATCAATATTATTCAGGAGAATAACTTAAGCGATTCGGTTTTTTTAAAAGGACAGATAGATAATCCGGCTCCTTATTTTAAACAGGCAAAACTTTGCGTGGTATCTTCCATAAAAGAAGGTTTTCCGAATGTACTGTTAGAAATGATGTCGGTAAACAGCGCAGTCGTATCCACACTTTGTGCAGGAGGCATCAGCGAAATTCCGACTATTACCAAAGTTGAAGTAAACAATGTAGAAGCCCTCGCCAAAGCGATGGGCGAAAAATTGAAACATAACCAAAATCAGGATGCCGAAACGGCGATGCAGTATCTGTACGGCCGTAGACCAGAAATATTTGCTCAATCTATTTTAAACGCATTGCAGCAACATAACTAAATCCAAAATATTAAACTAACTATTACCGTATTTTCTGATGGGATGCTTTGCTGTATCCTAAAAACTAATAATTAAGCCTTCTGTGAGGCCATTCTTAACTGTTTCTCAAACTTAAATTTTATGAAAATTCTAATTACCGGTACAGCCGGATTTATTGGTTTCCATTTGGCTAAACGCTTATTGGAAAGAGGAGACGTTGTTGTGGGCATTGATAACATCAACGATTATTATGATGTAAACCTTAAACATGCCCGCTTGGCTCAAACTGGTATTAACCATACTGATTTGGTTTACGGTATTCCTCAGGTAAGTGATAGGTATGAAAATTATACTTTCATAAAGTTGGATATCTGCGATAAAGAAAGTTTAGAAAATTGTTTTAAAACCTATCAGTTCGATGCGGTTTGTAATTTGGCCGCTCAGGCAGGAGTACGGTATAGTTTAACCAATCCAGATGCCTATATAGAAGCCAACATTAAAGGTTTTTTAAATATTCTGGAATGTAGCCGTCATTTTAAAATTGGCCATTTATTGTACGCCAGCTCTTCAAGTGTTTATGGATTAAATAAAAAAATGCCATTTTCTGCTCATGATAATGTAGATCATCCAGTTTCACTATACGCTGCTTCTAAAAAAAGCAACGAATTAATGGCACATGCTTATAGCCATTTATTTAATCTACCAACCACTGGTTTACGTTTCTTTACAGTTTACGGTCCTTGGGGCCGCCCGGATATGGCTTTGTTCTTGTTTACAAAAGCGATTTTAGAAGGCAAGCCCATCGAAGTTTTTAATAACGGGGAAATGAAAAGAGATTTTACATATGTGGATGATATTATTGAAGGCATTGTGAGGGTTTTTGATCAACCAGCACAGGCAAACCCAAACTGGAATAACCAAAACCCTGATCCAGCTACATCAGCAGCGCCTTTTGCCGTATTTAATATTGGGCGGGGGGCACCGGTTAACTTGTTGGATTTTGTTGAAGAAATTGAAAAAGAGACGGGATTAACCGCACAAAAAATATTTATGCCCATGCAAGATGGCGATGTGGCAGAAACATCAGCAGATATTGATGATTTAAAAAACTTATTAAATTATGAACCATCTGTTTCTGTGCACAAAGGTGTAAAGAATTTTGTGAACTGGTTTACAACTTTTTATCACCCAAATTTACAGTTGGAACCTAAAACAACTGTTGTTGCAATTTAGTTTGTCATGACTGTGTAAACTAGATGTATAATAAATTTTATAAAACTGAATTATTAAACTGTCATTTTACTATCTGTAAGCAATTGGTTTACAGTATAAGTAATGCCGAATATTAAGCCTATTATTTAATTATCAGCGTTTTAACTGCATTTTATTAAATGTACTCATTTATCGCATATAGCGTTAAGTTGTAAATTTAAAAAAAATAAAAAATGCAGAGAAAGACAAAATTGTTTAAAAAAGTGAGTTTAATTGGTTTAATGTTAACGACAATTATCTTCTTTAGTAATTGTAAAAAAAGTGTGAATGCCGATGATCAGTTGGCCGACAGTACAGAATTGTTTTCAAGCGATTCAACATCAGTATTAGCAGCTATTAAAGGAAGGTTTAGCCATTGGGGTACTACGGTAATATTTTCAGCGTCTGACAATACCGACCCAAGAACTAACGGCCGTTCTTATACCTATGTAATGGGCGGTACAAGTGCTGTTTTACCACCGGCAGAAACGGTAACTCCACCTGCAAATACAACTATAAATGTAGCCTTAGTAGGTTATGCTTTAGTAAATGGTAAAACAACAGGTGGCCAGGGTGGTGTCGAAACTACAGTAACAACCCTTGATCAATTAAAAGCAGCTGTTGGTGATAACATTACACGTACTATTTATGTAAGTGGTACCATTAAAGGCGCTGGTAAGGATATTGTTTATGTAAAATCAAACAAATCTATTATTGGTAGATCTGGAGCTGTTATTGAGGGTGTGAATCTATTTATTTATACAGTAAGTAACATTATAATTCAGAACATCACTTTTAAAAATTACGTAGAACAGGCAGCAGTGCAAATCAAAGATGCTGCTCACCATGTTTGGGTAGATCATTGCGATTTCTCTACAGATCGTACTCATGGCTGGGAATATTGGGGTAAAGATATTTGCATTACCAGAGAATCTGATTATGTAACTGTTTCCTGGAGTAAATTCCACGATACCAACCTATCAGTACTAATTAGTGGTGGTATCGAAGGTCACGAAGCAGATAAAGGTAAATTACATGTAACCATGCACCACAACATGTGGTACAATATTACCGAAAGAGAGCCATCAATGAATTATGGTAGTGTACACATGTTTAACAACTATCACCTTAACAACTCTGGTTACTCTATTGGTACAAGAGCAGGTGGTATAGTGAGAACAGATAATGAGTATTTCTCAAATTGTGTTAAACCATTAACTACAAAAGTGGCAAGTGATCCGGAAGGATATTTTAGCGGTATTACCACCAATATTTACGATAAATGTGGTGCAAACAATATAACAACGGTAGTTTCTACCTGGGTTCCAGAGTATGAGTATGCATCATTCCTTAACGATGCGGCGAGTGTGCCTGCAATTGTTACGGCAAATGCTGGTGCCAGGTAGGTAAAGCAAAACCTTCATATTTTTTCTGTAATAAGCCACCTGGATAGGTGGCTTTGCAGTTTAAATTAAAATTTTGACATGATGAATATAACAAGTAAAAAGATTTTTATCGTTTGCGACTCTTCCAGATCCCTGCTCGATTTTAGAGGGAAGCTGATCGAAAAAATGCAGCAACATAACCAGGTTTTTGTGTTTACACCAAAAATTGAACAAGAATCTGTTCGGAGTAAACTGAAAGAACTGAATGTAATTACCTACGAGAGTAAATTAGATGGTAGTAATGTTTCTATCATATCCGATTTAAGGTTTATCTTTTCGCTATATAAACTC
>NZ_JBFTRT010000519.1:0-3613 GCF_056399685.1 Pedobacter sp. 01N416 | reverse complement strand
AGGTAAGTGTGATTGATACTGATTCAGGTTTCATAATAGTTTAAGTTTAGGTTTTATAAGGTTAATGCTGGATGGCATTAACCTTATTTTTTTTAAGTGTGGTCGTCATTTCGACCGGTGTTCCAAAGGAACTCCTTCGGAGGAGAAATCTGTCTGGTTGAATAAAGATATTAGATTTCTCAATTCCACTATGCTTCAGTCGAAATGACGCTGCCTTAAGGCCTTGCCGCCACATAAGTATTTAGATTGATTTTAAGTTACATTCTTAAAATCACCTTAATCTCATTTTTCGTACTTTTGCGGCATGGAGAGAGAAATTCTGGATACAAAGCGTAAAGCACTTAAAATAAACCTTGACCCGAGAATTTACGGCACCTTTGCCGAGATAGGAGCGGGACAGGAAGTTTCGAGAAACTTTTTTAATGCTGGCGCAGCATCTGGAACAGTTGCCAAAACGATGTCGGCTTACGACATGACTTTTAGCGACGCTATTTATGGAGCAGAAACCAATGGCCGTTATGTAAGTCAGAATCGCCTCTTGCAGATGCTCGATCACGAATTCGGTTTACTTAATGAGCGTTTATCTGGCGAAAAATACGAAAGCCGCACGTTTTTCGCCTTCGCTGATACCGTTACTACCCTGAATTACAAACGTACCAATGAGCCTCATGGCTGGGTTGGTATTCGTTTCCAGAGCGAGCCAGGTGGTTTACCAAACGAAATATTTTTCCACGTACGTTTGCTGGATACAGATGTAAACATGCAACAGCGTGTTTTAGGGATAATTGGTGTTAACCTACTTTATGCAGCATTTTACCATTATCAGGATCCAAAATTGATGGTAGAATCTTTAGCTGATAACTTAACTATCGGGTCTGTAGAAATCGACTTGATTTCGGTAAAAGGGCCGGCTTTTCCAGGTGTAGATAATATCCTGCTTAATCTGTATATGATTATGAAGGATTTCTCTGCAGCAGCAATTTTCGATGCAGATGCACATCCCCGTCAGGCCAAAGATCTTTTATACAAAAAGGATATTATGATTTTAAGGACCAAATATGGCCAGAAATCATTACCTAACTTTAACCTGTTTAATAAAGCTACCGATCAGTTTAAACGTACAAATAAGGTAGAAGAGGGGAACCTAGCGGTAATGATAGAGGTTTTGTTAACCAACGTTTTAACGGATGGACAAGAAACTCCTGATGATATCGACCTGGAAACAGTGGCTAAAAGAGCACAGGAAATGTGCGATACGGGTAACATCGTGATTGTATCTAACTTTACCCGCCACAACCGTCTGGCGAAATATTTGGCAAGGTGCAAACCTAAAAGTGTTGGCTTGGCAACAAACATCAACAACTTAAAATTTGTATTCAATTCTAAAAATTTTACCGGAGAAAATTATTCAGGTCAGTTATTAAGCTATGTGAACGATATGTTTAACACCAATGTGCGGTTATTTGCTTATCCTTTCCTAGACAAAAAGACCAATCAAGTAATTACCACGGAAAATATGCCGGTTACGCCAGAGGCAAAACCTTTATTCGATTTCCTTTTAATAAATGGGTATATTACTGATATCAAGGATTATAGTGAGGATGAGGTGAAGACGGTATAATTTATTTATCGCCGTAATGGCCGAGTGCTGRAATTATAGTAACGGTTACTATATTTTCTTCTATTTTATAAATTAACCTATCTTTTCGATTTATCTGCCTTGACCAGAAACCAGATAAATCGAATTTTAATCTTTCAGGTTTTCCAATCCCTACTTCTGGATGTTCTGACAGTTCGATGAAAATTTGATTTATTCTTTTAATTGAGGCTTTATCTCCAGATTTATAATGCGTTTCTAGATCTTTTTTTGCTAATTTTTCAACTTCTATAAAATACTTTCCCATATATTTTTAGGGTCTTTAATTCTGGTTACATTGCCCTTTTTGGCATTGGCCATTCTTTCCTTTATCTTAGAAACGAATTCGGGATTGTAAGGACTTTCCTCTTCTTTTTGAAAAGAAACATCTAAAGCTTTTAAAACAGCTTCAATTGCAGCCTCTTGTTTTTTATTTTTAGGATGTGCGATTATAGTCATAACAATTATTGTATAATCAAAATTACGAATTATTTTATCAACTTTTCAATTACCTGTTTATAGCTATCGCTTACAGGTAACTCCTTATCCGCTATAAATAAAGCGTTTTTTTTAATGGATGTTATTTTGTTGACATTTACGATAAATGATTTGTGAATCCTCTCGAAATAAGCGGGCAGTTGTTCTTCTACACTTTTCATACTCATGCGCACCACTGCGGCTTTTGGAATTGTTGAAGTATGGATTTGGATATAATCTTTGAGTCCTTCTATATAAGTAATCTCATTGTAATTGATCTTCATCAAGCTGTAGCCCACATTTACAAACATATAGCCCTGTTTGGGTAGGTTGTTATGTTCTGCTGACTGTTTGAGTTCGTAAAGATCTTTTGCTTTATTACATGCTTTCATAAAACGGTCGAGCGATACCGGTTTCATTAAATAATCTACCACATCGAGTGCAAAACCATCCAAAGCATATTGTTTATAGGCAGTTACAATAATTACCATTGGCTTTTTAACCAAACTCTGGATAAATTGTAAACCTGTAATACCAGGCATCTGGATATCGATAAAAATGAGGTCTATCGATTGTTCCTGCATAATTTTATTGGCAGCAAAAGCATCATCGCAACTGGCCACCAGTTCCAAAAATGGGATACGGCTGATGTTATCAGCCAGTAATTGCAGGGCTAAGGGCTCATCATCAATGGCTAAACATTTTATCATGCTGTTAATTTTAAAGTCAGGTAAACATTAAACCAGCCATCTTTTTTCTCAATTTCCAGTTGATGATTTTTACCGTATAGTAGGTTTAAGCGTCTGCTTACGTTCGAAAGACCAATGCCAGAGGCGGCATCTTTTACTTCATTCTCATCTTCGTTAAATTTATTTCGAACAGTAAACGTCAAAAGTTCGTCTTCTGTTTTTAAATCAACAAAAATCTGTGGTTTTTCAATCATTCCAACCCCATGTTTAAAGGCATTTTCGATAAATGGGATCAGTAACATGGGTTCTATTTCATCAAACTCACTTTCAATGTTAATGTTTGTTTCTATAACTACTTTTTTGCCGAAACGCTGTTTTTGCAGATCGATATAAGCCTGCAGGTATTCGGTTTCAGTTTTAATGGAGACCTTTTCTTCGTCGGTTTCATATAACATATATTGCATCAAACCGGATAATTTCATTACTGTTGGCTCCAATTCATTGCTTTTTAGTCTTACCAGTGCCACAATGTTGTTTAAAACATTAAAAATGAAGTGCGGACTGATCTGCGACCGTAAAAACGAAAGTTCGGTTTTCATGTTCTCCTGTTCGCGCTGCAAAGCTCTTTTTTCTTCACTGATCCGGTCTGAGATCATGGTAAAGGCGGTACTGGCGGCAATGGTTAATAAAAAAGTTGGTGTGTTAAACCAAAGGGTTCTGCCGAGGTTGAAATCAAAATTGGGTAGTAAAATTCTGAACAATATGGAGTGAATGGTAATCGCTAAAAGTAAACACCCGATAAATGATAAGC
>NZ_JBFTRT010000518.1:0-3622 GCF_056399685.1 Pedobacter sp. 01N416 | reverse complement strand
ATGTTAAAAGAAGGCGAAGATTTTTACTTTAACAAAGATGGACTAATGGTTTTTACAGAAGCCTACCATTTAAAACGTGGTTATTGCTGCAAGAATAAATGTAAGCACTGCCCATGGGGTTATGGGAAGAAGAAAGAAAAGAAGTAATGTAGTTGGCAATTTCAGTTTACATTTCTCAATTTTTATCTACAAACTCATTCCTCCTTATTAAAGCGAACATGATCATAAATATCGCTTAGCGCTATATCAAAACCCATCGAAACAAGAGTTAGTCTATCAGATATCTCCTTGTGTTGATTGAGTGCCCAGTTTTTTTCTTCATTAATGTAATAAGCTTCAATCGAAATAGATTCCGAATCGATCATAATGTATTCTTTTAATGATTGAATATCTTTATACAGGTTAAATTTTTTCCCTTTGTCGTAATTTTTGGTTGAAGGTGACAGGATTTCAATAATCACAGTTGGTAAAATTGAGGTGTCTTCATCAACATCACTATGTATTAATCCATTACAATAAATCGATATGTCAGGATAGGTAAATAAAGTATTCTCAGGAATATTCATTCGTTTATCACTTCCATAAGGCCTGCAGGGTTTGCCTTTAAGTTTTTGAACTATTTCTCCAAAAAAATTGCTAAAAATCTCGTTGTGATTATCACCGGCACCAGACATTGCAAATACCTCTCCTTGGAAATACTCGTGCTTTACTGTTGATGCTTTTTCCATCTCAAGATATTCTTTAACAGTATAACTTCTTTTTTGATAAGCTACAGCTGGTTCATTTACAATTTCGTCCATATATAAATTTATTGAATTTTGTCCGAAAGGTTAATTGTTTAAAATTGCCCAGTTGAAATTGCAAACGGAATCACATTGCGGCGTTAAAGGAAACATGGTTGTAAATATCGGTTAAGGCTACGCCGAATCCCATCGAAATAAGATTTAGCGTATCATAAATCTCTTCATGTTTGTTGAGTACCCAATGCTGTTCATCATTAATATAATAGGCCTCTACGAATACTGATTCTGAATCAATCATAATGTATTCTTTTAATGATGGAATATCTTTATATAGGTTAAATTTTTTCCCTTTGTCGTAATTTTTGGTTGAAGGTGACAGGATTTCAATAATCACAGTTGGTAAAATTGCTGTGTCTTCATCAAATTCACTATGCAAATAATTATTACAATAGATAGAGATATCAGGATAAGTGAACAACGTATTCTCAGGAATATTCATTCTCATATCACTTCCGAAAATGTAACACGACTTTCCTTTTAGTTTACTGCCAACTGCTAGGAAAATATTGGTGAACATCCAGTTATGATTTTCACTTGCACCAGACATAGCAAATACCTCGCCCTGGAAATATTCGTGCTTTACTGTTGATGCTTTTTCCATCTCCAGGTATTCCTCAATAGTATAATGCCTTTTTTGGTAAGCTACAGCAGGTTCATTTACAATCTCATCCATATACTAATTTACAGATGTTTATTCACAAAAGTTAAATGTATAAACGATTAAACGTTTAAAACGGATATTGGTTGGTTAACTGTTTAAATCGGTTAACTGCAAATTGCCAACCAAGAACTGCCAATTGAATTAATGTCCTGCAAAGAAACCAATTAATGCTACACCAATCCCCAATAAAACGGCAATCATTTTGCGGGTATTGATTTTATGATCGGCACTCGATTCGAATAAGATGGTGGTAGAAATATGTAAGAAAATACCGATCACAATACCCATAATTTTATTGAAATAAGCATCAATGCCTCCAATAGTGCCATTGCTTAAGCCAACACTTACATAAAAGCCCAGAGGTGCCATGATCGCAAATACAATCAGATAAAATATAATACTGCTTTTCTTATAATGGTTTTGCATTAATATGCTTGCCAGCGCAAAAGCAGCTGGGATGTGGTGTAGTGAAATTCCGAAAATCAGCTCATTGTGCTGTTCTTTGGCTAAAGGCATCCCCTCTAAAAAAGCATGCAAACACAAACTGATCATAATCCCAAAGGGAAAAACATGCCCGTCGTGATGTTTATGAATGTGCCCATGTTCTACACCTTCTGAAAATTGCTCCAAGAAGATCTGTAATAAAAAACCAATTAGGATGAAAACACCAATCTGCCATTTGTCGGGTCCGCTGTAAGCGTCAGGAATTAAATGTAAAACTGTAATGGCAAATAAATAGGCCCCACTGAAAGACAAAATCAGTTTCAGTAGTTTAGATTTATCGCTCTTTACTAAAAATATAGCTGTCCCACCTAAAAAGGCACAGAAAAAGAGTACGCAGAGTTTCCAGATTTCCATAAGTTAAAAATCAGGTTGTAATTTTTTAAATATTCTAGAACAGATAATCCCTATGGTAATGCCTAGTAAAGCACCGGTAGTTACATCAACAGGATAATGAACACCAACATATACCTGTGCAAAACTGATGATAAGCGCCCAGAAAATACCAATAGGCAAAATAGGTTTCCATCGGCTATAAAAAATGCAGATTAAAAAAACGGCAATCGCAAAGTGATTGGTGGCATGTGCAGACGGAAAGCTCAGGCCACTTCCACAGGGAACACGGTGGATAATATCGTTCGCCAAACTTAAATCATTACAGGGCCTAACCCGGGCTACCCAAGGTTTCACTACTCTCGACGCAATTAAATCGCCCATGGCGAAGGTAAAGAGAACCATGCCGATAATGTAATAACCTTGTTTTTTATACTGTTTAATACAAAAAACAACAATAAAAAGGTAAAGGGGCGACCAAAAGAAACGGTTACGCATTAAAGGCATCAACCAATCAAAAAAGCTGTTTGAAAGCCCACGGTGGATTTTCAAGAACAATTCTACATCAAATTGCTGTATGCTTTCTATCATGCTTTTTTACAGATTAAAATTAACCGGTCTGAACTGTTTTCGTCAAAATCGTCTAAACCATAACTGCCAAAAGTTTTTTCGATAACCATCCCTGCCTTGGTTAGCATGCGCTGGAAATCCTCAAAACTAAATGCCTGCACCCGTTCTTCGAAATTGTATACCTTTTGTTTGTCTTCGAAATTTATCTTTTTGATAATTTTTCCGTCGATCACATTTTTGGTGATATTAAAAGTTATGCCATCAAGCGATTTTGTTTCGCAATGATTTAAGTTGCGGATAATTTTTTCGGTATTAAAATAATCGAGCACCAAAATCCCCTCAGCTGTTAAGCATTTTCGAAAGGTTTTAAGTGCATTTACATGGTCTTTTTCGGTATCGAAATAACCAAAACTGGTAAACAGATTTAAGGCCACATCAAAGTAATTGATGTAAAATAACCTGCGCATATCGTGTACAAGAAAATGTAATTTATTGTTTTCGAATTGCTTAGCGTATTTTATACTTTGTTCCGAAAGGTCTATTCCGGTAACATCGAAGCCTTTTTTGTTTAAATAGATTGAATGTCGGCCTTTGCCACAGGCAATATCCAACATTTTAGCATCTGGCCTTGGGTGTAAAAATTCCGTAAGTTTATCGATGAAAAATTCGGCTTCAGCATCATTTCGTTGTTGATAAAGAATATGATAATATGGCGAATTAAACCAATATTGAAACCACTTGCGTTGCATATAAA
>NZ_JBFTRT010000517.1:0-7035 GCF_056399685.1 Pedobacter sp. 01N416 | reverse complement strand
GCCCACTCTACCGTGGTATGGGTGATGATCAATCTATTTACCGTACTACCCTATATCCTTTATGTAAAAACTAATGGAAACTATCTTTTTCATGAAGACAAAAGTCCGGTAAGTGTATGGGAATATTTTAGCCATCGCAATTTTAGCTATGATATACTCATTGCGCTACTATTCCTTTTCTTGGTAGAAGTCAATTACACCTATCTTTTTACGAAAGTACGATGGCACCTATTTTTAGGTAGTTGTCTGTTGATTAGTATAATCCCGTTTACACTGCTCTTGCTCCACAACCAGAACACGCCGAGGATGTCAGGCAGCCTATCAGTTGTAAAGCCTACACTTTTGATGGCTGCCTATGCATTTGTATATGCATTAATCCGCGATTACCTCTATCAGTTAAAACATAAAAAAGAACTTCAGCTGCAACAAACGCAAAATGAGCTGAACATGTTAAAATCACAGTTAAATCCACACTTTTTATTTAATAGCCTTAACTATCTGTATGGTACTGCCTTAAAAGAAGGAGCTTCCGTAACTGCTGATGGCATAGACCAGATATCGGATCTTTTAAGGTATACTATAGCCGGGATGCATACAGATTTTGTTCCGCTCGAAGAAGAAATACAGTTTATAAACAATTATCTGGCCCTGCAAAAAGTACGGCTGCCCGAAAAAGAGAATATTGTAATCGACCTGCAGATCAGTGTAACAGAAAAGGATTGGAAAATCGCCCCCCTACTGTTACTCACCTTTATTGAAAATGCGTTTAAATACGGCATCAGCATGAACGAACCCAGTGCCGTGAATATCAGCTTAAATGTTAACAATGGATTGTTAAGCCTAAAGGCCGACAATAAAATAATCAAGGACCATCATGAAATAAAGGGGAACAATACAGGAATTAAAAGCACCCTTAAGCGCCTTAACCTCCTTTATCCCGAAAGATATAAATTCGAAAATTCAACTGACGGGGCGATTTACAGAATTTCTCTCGAGCTCCTACTCAATAAATAGTATAGAAAATCAATGAAAAAGCACATATTTTTTTTTGCGGCAATGTTGTCATTCTTTGCAGCCAATGCCCAAAACCTGTCGGATAACACCTTCAGTCTGATCGTGAAAACAACGGCTACCGACAAATCCCCAAGAATATTTTTAGCCTATCAAGTAGATGGACGAAAAATAATTGATTCAGCCGATTACCAAAAGGACAAACATGGCTATATCTTTATTGGGCGTGCGGATAGGCCATTGTCGGCAACACTGGTTAGCGACCCTGGCGGAATAGGTCTGTCTGCCCTGGTTCAGAAAACAAAGACATCAGCTAAGGTTGATCTGATAAGGCTTTACCTTCATCCCGGAGCAATTGAACTGAATACCCCAGATCGATTGGAAAATGGAAAATTTAGCGGGTCAAAGATCAATGCAGACAATCAAAAACTCCAGCGGTTATTAAAACCGATATTGGATCAGCAGATTGAAACCAGCATTAAATTAAGAACCACCCGTGATACCCTTATCTCCCATCGTTTGGGTATGCGGTTGGATAGTTTGAAAGAGATCAGAAAACCTATCCTAAAAAAATTCATCCTGAATAATCCAAACAGTTATATCGCACTGGTAAGTTTATCGGATTATGCGGGTGCTTTTCCCGATGTTGATGTCATCTATCCGATGTTCAACAAACTCTGTCCCGCGGTCAGAAATACATTGCTGGGTGATGAGTACGGTAAATTATTAAGGAACCGTAAAGATCTCATAAATGGAACGACAGCGCCGGAATTTATCCAAAACGATACCGCTGGAAATCCGATCAGCTTGTCATCTTTCAGAGGCAAGTATGTACTACTGGATTTTTGGGCTTCATGGTGCGGTCCCTGCCGTCAGCAGAATCCACATCTTCGGCAGCTATATCAGGATTTTAAAAGCAGGAATTTTACTATCTTAGGTATATCTTTGGATKCTGCAGATGAAAAAGCAGCATGGATAAAAGCTATTAAAGATGATGGTTTAATCTGGCCACAGGTATCCGATTTAAAACACTGGGATAATAAAGTTGCTAAACTATATAGCGTTAATGCCCTACCGCAAAGCTTTTTGATTGATCCAAAAGGCATTATTATAGCCAGAGGGTTAAATTATGATGAATTAAAGGACAAACTAGATAAAATACTGCCAAAGGAATGATCAGAGCAATCGCCATAGATGACGAACCCGTAGCGCTTGATATCATAAGTATGCATGCACAAAAAATACATTACCTACAGCTGGACGGGATGTTTTTAAGTGCAACCGACGCTATGGATTTTTTGGACTCAGCACCAATAGATTTAGTCTTTCTGGATATCAATATGCCAGATATTTCGGGCCTTGAGTTCGCCGGTCTAACAAAATATAAGACACAGGTAATCTTTACCACAGCACATGCCGAACATGCTTTAAAGGGTTTCGATCTGGCTGCCACCGATTATTTGCTAAAACCGATAAACTTTAGCAGATTTTCACAGGCATGTCAGCTAGCCCATAACAGAAAGCAACAGATGTTCTTCCCACACAATACATATGAAAAATCCCTGTTTGTTAAAGACGGATATAACTGGGTGCAGATTATATTAACGGATATACTCTATATACAGGGCCAGGATAATTATGTATGCATCGCAGAGCAGGACAAGAAAACACTCACTCGCATGACGCTGAGCGAAATACAGAATAGATTGCCTAGCGATCAGTTTTTGAGGATACATAAATCCTATATGGTATCACTGCCTAAAATTATCAAGGTCGAAAACCATCAGGTAGTTATAAAAGGCACTAAAATTCCTTTGTCAAGATCTTACCGTGAAGAATTATTAAAGCATCTAAATACTTTTAATCCCTGAAAACGATTGTAGTCTCGATCAATAGGATGATATTAATTAACCATTACGACATATAAGTCCATATCCCTTGCGATGTTGCTAAATCAAAAATTGCAGAAATTATTCTAAGTTAAGCTATCAAAAAATTCTAAAAGAGGTAAAAAGGTTCACTTATGCCCCTCTCAACTCCACTGGAATCAGTATCAGAAATCATTGAAAAAAACTAAAAGTCTGCAAATCATTGATTGCAAGCTTCTTTTTGGTGTTTAGTTGTTTTTTTTTGACCAAATAACGCATATAATTCAATAGATGAGTTGGTGAAAGTTCGGACCCACCACTTTTTAATCGTACTAATGACCTTGTTGCCTTACCACTCTGGGTTCTGGCATAATAATGGCTCCATAAATAAGATGAAACCTGGATACTTTATTTTAGCAACGTCAGTTATTATTTCAAACAACCGATGTTATACATCGGGGACTGCCGGCAACAGTAGGAATTTCCTCCTGGCCAGGCAAAAAAAGGATTAGGCTGTGTAAGCCTCCATCATATTTATATTATTAATAGGCAACAAAAAATCCTTATAATTGTTATTAGAGGTAAATGAGAATCCCAGTCCGAATGTTGTAAAAATGCTCAGTTTCGGCATAACCGAAAGCGGATCCTTCCCATTTATAGAAATGGAATATATAGAAGGGCCTGACCTTTGTGAGCTGCTCCAACCCCCACATCAAAAGATATTTACGCTAAGCGAAGTCATAAAAGTGGCACAACACCTCGCTGCTGCCCTTGAGCATTGCCATAAACTCGGGGTAAAACATGGCGACGTTAAGAGTAATAACGTTAAATACAATTTGCACACAGCGAATTATGTGTTACTGGATTTTGGACTTGCCATTATGAGTGAGGAGCAGCGTAGGAGTAGCATCCGGCATGCAGGTGCGGTGGAGTTTATGGCGCCCGAACAAAATGAAGGCAAAATGCTTCTGCAAACCGATGTTTACAGTTATGGCATCATCTTATATGAATTACTCGGAGGTCAGGTTCCCTTTCCTCTACCTGGAAATAGTGATACAGGGCGTAATGCGGTAATGATTGGTCATATGGAAAGTGAAGTGCCTGACGTGATTAACTTGCGCAGGGCAAACTTACCCACGGACTGGAGCGAGGAACAGAGAACCCGTGAAATGCAGGTTCCGGATTGGCTTCTAAAACTGATCGAAAAATGCCTGCAGAAAGATCCTATGCTCAGATACAGTGAGGGAATGGCCTTACATGAAGCGGTGCTTAGCGGAAGCTTATCGGGCAATGTTTTACCCATAGACCATTCAGCTATGGATTCGCTCAAAACGGAGAACGAAACCCTCCGTAAACAGGTATTGGCTCTGGAAAGTACAGCGCAGGCCCCAGAAAGAAACGGTATATTGTTACCTCATTTTACGTTTGCCCTTATGATCATCTCAATTATCGGATTGCTTGTTTTTCTGGGCTATTCCCAGTTTCGCAGCGAGCCACAGGCACAGCAAGCTGTCCAAACCATAGATTCGATCCCACCGGCAGTTGATACCACAGCACAGGAAAGAAGGAGAATGGCGAATCAGCGCAAGCTGGCTGAAGCAGCGGCAACAAAGCGGCTGGTGGATAGTGCAATTAACGCGGAGATCAAAAAAGCCAGAGATAAAGCTGCCGATAGCACAGAAGACCTTAAACCTGATACTTCAGTTAGCCCTGTACAGTTTTAATTTTTAAAAACAATTGCCCTTAACCGCCGCATAGGCACCCTAACTTATGGAAACAAAATCAAATTTCTGGCAGCGTATCGGTATTCAGGATTGGTTTCTAACCGATGAAAACAAGAGCAGTGACCAAAAAGCACCGCAACTCACTCCGGAAACCATCTACAGCTTTATCGTAGATAAATTTAAGGAGTCCATCAGGGAATTATCTTTTGCCGATCGCATCGTTTTTTATCATGAATTCATTATCACCTTCAACGCTGAAGATTACCGTGAATTTATAGACAATAAACAAGGGATTTTGGGTTTAATCGTACAGGAAACTGTCAAAAAATTCTATGCGATTTTAAGAGAACACCGGCAAGCCGGGAAAAATGTAGAACCATCCGGCTCAAAATGGGTATTCCGGTTGGTATCACATCCGGATTACGCAAGGGGCGATAAGGGTTTTATCGGAAAACTGCTGCCAGACAACAATCAGAAATCGGAAAATTTACGTGTAACATTCATTCCCCGACAAACCGGTATTGCGCAGACATTCGATATCAACAACGATATTTTAAAGGGCTTCACTTACTACAGCGAAGGCTATATGGAAATCCCATACGATGCTCAATTGGAATATGTTGATGGTAATACGACCCCGTCCAAGGACCAGGCCGTTCTCGGCCGGCTGGAAGCCATCATACCCGACAAGCAGTTTTCGGGCAAAAAAATAGAGTTCCTGATTAAAACAGAAGATACTATCGTTTCGGGAAATGATGACGGACGCGAAGATTCCAATATTTTCAAGATTGCCTCAGAATGGGCCAATTCACCACACCTACACATCCGCTATAACAAAACAGACGGTAATTTCTATTTAGCTTCTTTCGGCGAACTTACTACTTTGAACGAGGTTTTGGTACCACGCAGCGAAATTAATTCACCACAATGGGTTTCTTTGCCGCTGAACTCCAGGATGTTGCTCAACGGCATAATCGGTATAAACCTATTTAAATCCTAACTTATGTCGCAGCTGCTATCAATTTTATTGTTATCACTGGTCGTTGCGCTGATGATCGTTCATTTTAAAGACATTAAAAATTCCCGTAATAAAAATGGATAAACACTTTTTTGGCCTCACAGACACCGGCAAATCCAGAGACAACAACGAGGACAGCTTTATTGTTAAGTCCCTCACCAGCGATCAGTTGATTTTGGCAGCTGTAATAGACGGTGTAGGTGGCTATCACGGCGGCGAAGTAGCAGCGGGTATTGCTACGGAACAGATTTCGATGCAATTCTCAGGTCGTCCGGCCGATCCAATCTCGCAGATGATCAGCGCATTCAGGAATACAAATGAAATGATCATTGCCAAAAAGCAAACAGAGGCAGAACTTTCCGAAATGGCCTGCGTGGCCACTATGGTAATTGCGGATATTGAGCAGAATCAATTTTATTATGCGCACGTTGGCGATACCAGATTATATCTGCTACGGGACGGATCGCTGATTAAAATCTCTAAAGACCATTCATTTGTAGGTTTTCTGGAAGATTCGGGAAGATTGGATGAGGCTGCTGCTATGCAGCATCCAAAACGCAATGAAATTAATAAGGCGATCGGTTTCAGCGATCAGATTGCTACCGATGAGAGCTATATTGAAACCGGTCAATCTCCTTTCCTGCCGGGCGATCTCCTCTTATTATGCAGTGATGGGCTGACCGATATGGTAAACAGGCAGGATATTACTACCCTGCTTCTACAAGGAGATACACTTGCTAAAAAAGCAGGCAATCTCATCGCGCTTGCCAATGAAAACGGCGGGCGCGACAACATCACCGTTGTGCTGCTGCAGAACAACAAAGCGCCCCAAAAGGTAATACCAACCAGACCAGACTTTACACAACAGCCCCATGCAGCCGCAGGAGCAGAAAATAATGAGGCGATACGGACGCCTGAAAGCCCAGCACCGGAAACTCATGCAGCGCCCAAAAGAAATTATTGGTTCACTGCGCTGGTTATTTTATGCCTCATCCTTCTCGGCACTACCGTATTTTTGTATTTGCAGAACCCGCACACTACAGATACGGTCTCTACCCTTAGTCCATCACCAAAACGAAAAGTGAGAAACAGCCAGGAGCAGTTACTTCAAGATGCATTTGACCATGCCCTGGGGGACACGCTGGTACTATCCGACTCGATTTTTAAAAGTCCGGTCCTGATCAGCGATACTTTACGCCTGCGGAAAGATACCTTGTATGTTATCGCAAAGGGCATTGTGCTGCAAGCGGATAGTGGATACAAAGGTGCAGCCATAGCGATGCTGTCTCAATCAAGGCTATTGAAGCTGGACAGCCTGCAGTTTAAAGGTTTCGCTACCGCTATCGCCATTTCAGATCAGGTACTGTTACTCAAAAATGTCACCTTCACCAACTGTTTAATCCCGGTACAGAAT
>NZ_JBFTRT010000516.1:0-3628 GCF_056399685.1 Pedobacter sp. 01N416 | reverse complement strand
GAATAGGTCAGTAAGCTTATAATAAGCAGAGGTTCTAGATGTTAATGAGAACTTTGAATTGCCGGAAAGTAGTGATAAATGAAGCCAAAACGAGTCTGGATATAATTTCCAATTAGTATTGGCGAAATTTAGGGCCTGATTTCTACCGTTGTTCTCCGCAGGAAAGGAAAGAAGGAAAACAATTATTTTTTTTAAGGAATGATATCGGTCGATAATTGCGAAATCGGAATCAAATGCAGCAATAAACGCTAGATTTTTCAAATCCGTATCATAGTTCATCGGATCTAACTTAAAAATGATGTAATCCAAATATTGGCGTGAATCCTCATCATATAATGTTTTATGCTGTTCAATTGTTGCATTATAAAAATAGGAAGAAGTTTTACTACCTGTCCTCAGTTTACTAAATTCAGCTATCAAAAGTGGCTTGTGATTCGTCTTGAGTTTAGCCAAGTCATTAAGTATTAATTGATTTTGATCGCCATTGCCCTTGATTTCATTAATGTAAAATTCCGATTCAAGTGTAAAAAAAGATGTGCCAAGATGCTCATCCATCAGGTCTAATATCTCCAGCGCGTTCTCATACGTGTCTTTTAAGATTGCACTTTCAAGGTTGTCCATATATTCAAAGAAATCACCAAGTTCTTGTTTATATAGAGTGATGTTATCAAAATACCATTGTAGTTCGATTTCGAGATTACTTTCATCGCTATGAAAGCATTCAAGTTTACAAAGGTCCTCATAGGCGTCAGGAAGTGGATTACAGTATGCAATGTTTTTATATTTGGGAGAAAGTTTCTCCAAAATATAATCCCTTTGTTCTTGGTTAAAATCATATTTTAATACTGCATGAATAGTATCATTTGAGAAAAAATTCTTCTTTACCTTTGCAATAAAAAGTCTGCGTAAATCCTTAGTTTTCATTAATTGAGCGTTTTTTTGATCMAACTTATAACCATCACCTAAATTATATTTTTATCTTAATAAACTTGTTATTATTGTAGAAAACCTTGAAGTTAAATTTCTCAAATACACCTTTTCCGTCCACATCGAAAATACTTTTTAAGGTAGCATTATCATAGGTAAAATAAAACTGATATTCTTCTTTATAATCTCTTCCGTTGTTTATTAAGATAGATGCAAAGCAATGTTTATCAGGAAGTTTATGGATATTATCCCCATTTACACTAAAGATATACTTCGTACATTTAACAAGTTCATAAAGTTCGGCTGAATTATTTCCTTTACTACCATGATGTGTCACCTTAACCAAGTCACAATGAATAGGGCGCTGTTTGCTGTACCCCATGTTTTTTATTGTCTGTATGACTACCTTTGAGTGGGCATCTGCCAGCCAGAGAATACGTTTGCCGTCCAATTCTGTCAAAACAGCAATACTACTTCCATTATCAATGTTCTCATCCGGATCAAATTTGCCCGGATCAAAATCTATCAGTTTTAGATCGTAATCTGTCTTTTTTAATGCTTTATAGTCGATGGGAAAGGGCTCTTCGTGTTCTAAAGTTAGTTGTGAAACTTTTTGATATTTTGCTCTTAATTTATTTAGCCCATTAATATCTGGAGATAATACTGTTATTTTTAAACCGTACAAATCTATGGACTTTAATTCACTTGTAATGGGCGATAACATGAGCTTGTTGTTTTCTTTCAAATAATTAAACAACCGGTCCCCTTGATGAATGCTTTTAACATTTTTAGCTGCGCCTGCTATCAGACGTGGAGGATTATACCACCATGTTTTGACCTTTTGGTTTATAAGTTTGGCTTTGACCGCGTTTAGAAAAGCTAAAATACCTCCAATATGATCATCATGAATATGAGATATGATCCACAAATCAATTTTTCCAACATCTTCAATCATTTGTTTTAGTATATGACGGTAGGTATCGCCAAAACCGGAATCAATAAAAACATTATGAATCTTTCCGTCATTTCCTTGGAATTCGACCCTTGCAGCATCCCCGCATTTTGCCTGAAAGAAATATATATCCATCGTCAGTTGTTGCTAGCAGAAATTAAAATATTACTAAAGGTTAGCCGATAGGTAATCGAAATAACTATAGCTCTGCCATAAGGTTCTGTTACCGATGACGTAGAAGTGTTTTTTTGCTCTAGTGAGTGCCACGTTGAGCATGTTGGGCTTAGCTGACGCCCACCTTCTCGCGCCTTCGCTTTTAGGATCGCTACCAAGCACGAGGAATACCGTGTCGGTTTCCTTGCCCTGGAAGGTATGTATGGTTCCGCACTTTACCTTAGGGAAATTTTTGTTGAGTTCCATTCGGCATTTGTCGGCTACAGACTTAAATGGCGAGATGACAAAGATATTATCTGCATCTTGGATTATGGCCAGTTTTTCTTTTAGCAGTTCGATTTCTTCCCTGATAACCTGCTTGTTTTCTACGATTTTTCCTGCAATATGGAACCAGGTGGATGGGCCGATTGCTGTGCTGCTTTCACCCTCTTGGGTTGCTTTGACCATTTGGTCTGAGTAGGCGATGTGATTGGCGATCGAGAACATCGGGTCGGTACATCTGCGGTGGGTACGAAGTGGGAATCCTGTCCAGATTTTCTGGCCGTCGCTCTGTTTTATCTCTGTGCCCTGAGGGCTGATGCGATCGGCGAGCTGTTGGGCAGAAGATAGGCGTGGAGACCAGATAGGTTTATTTTTATAGGGGCGGTTGAGTATTTCAATGAGCTTTGCCGGACTGGTTACTACAGGTTCGATCTGTAGCGGATCTCCAATGATGATCGATCTTTTTGATCTGTTTATGATTCCTGCTGCCGATTGTACCGTAGCCTGTCCGGCCTCGTCCAAAAGGAGCCAGCCTATGCCGTCCTCTTCGAGGTTTTTAAACAGGCGGCCGACTGAGGCAAGCGACGTGGATACAACAGGAACCAGAAAGAAAAACGTTTTCCATACACTGGAGGCGATTGTTTTGGAAACGGCGGCTTTGCCATCGAGCATTTCAAGGAGTATGTTGATGTTGTTGCGGAACTGTTTAGCATTGCTAAGTACAGCGTATTCATGGATCTTGAGGCTTGTTAAGAATATATTGGACCTTAAGGTATTGAGTTTCTCTGATGACCATGGATTACTTTTATGAAAAGCGGATCTGTCTTCAGTATAGGCTTTATACAGGTTTTCATCAGGTAGGTTGCTGGATGGTATTCTGTAGTCTTGTACAAGTGCTTCTTTTTTTGTTGCATATGCTTTAATCCTATTTTCAATTAAAGCCAGTTCCTTCTTGATCTCTTTTTGCCCGGTCTGATTTTTATCCAGCAGGGTTTTCAACTGCTGCTCTTCTTTCCCGGTTTCTGAGATGGCACTGCTGATTTTATTCAGGTCATCCAGATACTGTTGTAAAGGCAGGTTCCACTGTTTAAAGGACTTGGTATTGAAAAGCTTTTGGAAGAAGAAAAAGGAAGGCTTGCCCAGCTGGTGAAGGACGATAAGTTCTTTGGTCTCTTTAAGCTCAATCTTTAACCTGTCCAAGACTTCTTTTAGATCACTGATCTGGTTTTCTAAGGTTATGGCTTTTTCCTTAAGCTCATCAAGATCATGATGTAGTTTTGTTTTTTCCTTTAAGTCAGCTAACTGTTTTGGTAG
>NZ_JBFTRT010000515.1:0-3633 GCF_056399685.1 Pedobacter sp. 01N416 | reverse complement strand
ATGATGGTGTTGGGAATAAATCAATTCCGGTATACAAAACGGGGAGGTCTTATGGCCAGAGGTATCAATCATCCTTGTTTAACCGGCCAATAGAATCCGCTTTTACTGATGCAAGTGGGCTAACTAAAATTACCTGGCAGGGAATGGACCGTTTAACAGGTGTGTTTGCTACTGAAGTAGAATACACGAACCTGAGTAATGTAATTAAAAAGATCAGAGCTAAAATTGATGAGACAACAACTTCTATCTCAGATATTAAGCCAGGTACGACCCTTAGGTACCGTACGTTGTTTTTACCTGATACCGTTTCAATCGATACATTTTCAACTGCTTTTCAAACACAACGGGTAGGAGCCGATATCACCTCAACCTATTTTAAAAATAAAGGTAATCCATTCTTAGCTGCTGCAAGTGGTGGTAGATGGCGTAATATTGCCGATTGGACAGTTACTGCAAATATTAAAAATCATGGTGGTTTAGGTGGCTGGTGCTCGGATCAAGGTGGCTGTTTGGCAATGGAAATGGGCTGGGATGGCACTGCACAAATTACCAATGGTAAAATATACCRAACTTTTACGCTTCCGGCGGGCAGCTATAGTTTCGAAATTACCATGGCTAAAAATGAAGCAAAGGATCCGGTTTACATCGTAGCAGCAGCTGGTAATACCCTGCCAGATGTGGCCGATGTATCAACTTCATTGGGGTATACCAATTTTGCAAATAATAAGTTCCAGTTTACATTAACACAATCAACAACAGTTTCAATAGGCTTTCTTGCCACGATGCTAACGGCATCAGGAAATCAATTCTGGATTGTAAAAGAAGTAATGCTTAAATCACTTTAACGTATTAAAGTTAATTTCTTATTCTCTGGGTTTTATCAAAACCCAGAGAATTTTTTATTTAAGAATAATGTTAAATTAGTTGATCAAAAAATCCTTATGCCAAATAGAATCCCATTCACCCTTATTGTATGGATAATTATTTTAATCCAATCCTGCGCTATAAACAAGGATCACAATTTTTCAAATACTTATGTTAAGGAAAGTTATAAGCTAATTTGGAGTGATGAATTTAACAAAAATGGCGTTCCAGATCCAGCCAATTGGGATTATGAGAAAGGTTTTGTCCGTAACGAAGAGCTACAATGGTATCAGCCCGAAAATGCTTTCTGCAAAGATGGCAAGTTGATTATCGAAGCGCGAAAAGAAGTAAAACCTAATCCGCTATATGTAGAAGGAAGCAACGAATGGCGTAAAAAAACAAAAAATATAGAATATACTTCAGCTTGTATCATTACTAAAGGTTTACAAAGCTGGCAGTATGGTCGATTCGAAATGAGAGGAAAGATCGACATTTCAGATGGGCTTTGGCCGGCATTTTGGACACTAGGCATAAAAGGTCGCTGGCCTGCAAACGGTGAAATCGATATTATGGAATACTACCGGGGAAAATTATTGGCCAATATCGCAAGTTTAGGGCCCGATAAAAAGGCGAAATGGTTTAGTAACACAAAACCCGTAGCCGAATTGGGCGGAAAAAAATGGGCATCTGAATTTCATATATGGCGCATGGACTGGGATAGCGAAGCCATCAGTTTATTTGTAGATGGAATGCTTTTGAACAAAACGCTGTTAACCGATCTTAAAAATGATGACGGCTCAGATTTTCATCCTTTTAAACAACAACATTACATCTTGTTTGATCTGGCAATGGGCGGTATGAATGGTGGCTCGTTAAATGATACTAAATTTCCCAATAGGATGGAAGTCGATTATATTAGGGTGTATCAGAAATAGATGCCTTTGAAATTGTCACCCTGAGGGATAATTTATTTATAAAAATCAATATGAGTGACGTATAAATGATTTCTTTTTGCCATACGGCACGGTCTTGCCTCGGCTCGCCGCCGCCAAAGGGCTCTTTCTTTTTGGCATCAAAAAGACCAGCATAGCTAGCTTGAATGCCGCTGAAAGCATAAAGGCCCATGAAAAAACAAAAAATGCCGGCTGAAAATTTTTCTTTTGAAGCCAGTTGTGCGGCCAGAACAGTTCAGCCCGAAAAATTTGTTAGGCCGGATTTAAGTAGAACGGGGATACAATGCTATGGCCCAGCTGGATGGAAATGCGAAAGCAATTAAAATACTGATTAATAATAATTTGTAAAATAACGTCAATGGTAGCGTAGTCGAAGGGCTGAACAAGTTCAGGATGACGACCGCGTTGTAAATAAGAAAGCGCCATGGAAATTAAACCATGGCGCTTTCTATTATATTTCTAAGAATTAATGTTGAACTTTTATTTCAGTTCTTCTGTTCACCATTCTACCTTCTTCACTATCGTTCGAGCTGATCGGTTCTTTTTCGCCATGACCAACAACAGTAAAATTACTGCCGTTTAAACCTGCGTTTATAAAGTAAGATTTTACGGCATTTGCACGGTCGATAGAGAGTTGCATATTGTGATCGGGTGTACCCTCAGCAGATGAATGTCCGTTAAGTACAAATTTGGTGGTAGGCGATTTTTTCATTTCCGCCACTGCTTTATCCAGGATAGCGAATGATGATGTTTTAAGTACAAACGAATTAAACTCAAACTGGATATTGTCTAAGTTAAAGTTGGGTTTTTCAACTGGAGCCGGAGCTTCTTCTTTCTCTGGTGCAGGCGCTGGTTTTTTTTCCTCTACTGGTGGTGCTGGCTTTTCAACAGGTGCTGGAGCTGGTTTTGCTACCAGTTTTTTTGTTTTACAAGAGTACATTGTAAGGGTAAACAAAGCGAGGAGCGTAGTGAATAAAAGGTTTTTGGTAATGTTCATGTTTTAAGATTAATTTAAGTTTACTGTGTGTTTGTTGCCCAAACATACTAATAAATGATTACAGCTATAACGGTGTTTTTTAGAAGAAGTTATATTTAATGTGTTAATCCGTCTAATTTTAACTTCAGTTTTACTCAAACATATTCACATCAATTCCCTTTATGTATTATAACATTTTACTATGGAACGTTTTGAAAACAAAATCGCTTTAATTACCGGAAGCAGTCAGGGAATTGGCGCTGCATGTGCCTTAAGGTTGGCAAAAGATGGCTGTGATATTATTTTAAATGGCCATAAATTTGATGAAAGGGGCGAAAAACTTATCGCAGAAATACAAGACATGGGTAGGAAAGCAACTTTTTTGAAGGCCGATTTAAGTAAGGCCAAAGAAGCCGCTAAATTGATAACCGATGCCGTAGCAGCATTTGGCCATTTAGATATTTTAGTAAATAATGCGGGCGTAGAAAAAAAAGCCAGCTTTTGGGATGTTACTGAAGAAGATTACGACCTGATCATGAATACAAATTTAAAAGGTGTTTTTTTTACCATCCAATCGTTTGTAAATTACTGTAGGAAAAGTAAGGTAGCCGGAACCGTAATCAATATGAGTTCTGTACACGAAGAAATCGCATTTCCACATTTTGCTGCGTACTGTGCGAGTAAAGGAGGCTTAAAGATGTTAACCAGAAATCTCGCTTCAGAATTAGCCCAATTTAATATCAGGATTAACAACGTAGCGCCCGGAGCTGTTTCAACACCGATTAATCAAGATTTATTGAACAATAAAGAACAGTTGGAAAAAGTACTTCAAAATATCCC
>NZ_JBFTRT010000514.1:0-3646 GCF_056399685.1 Pedobacter sp. 01N416 | reverse complement strand
AGGCAATAATAAAATCATTATGGAGGAAGCTGTAGGGCTTTCTAATGCGCTGACCGGAGGCAAAAAATCACCGGACAATATGGGTGAGAAAATTTACCAGTTGGCTTTTAATTTTAAATTCAGACAGCTTAAAAAAAAGCTCGATCAATGGGATGCGCAAGGAATAGAAATTCTTCAAAAAGCAGGTTTGTTATCGCTTTGGGATAAATCAAAAACTGGTTCTTACACTAAAACAATGTTAAGCCCGCAGCATCAAATAGAACCCGAAATATGCTTATATTTAAATGAATTACTAATTTGTAACAGCGATTGGCATAGCCAAAAAAAATTAAAGCAAATCGTTACTGCTTATTCAAAGCAAGGTTTTACCCAGCTATCAGATAACTTTAAATATTTAAAAAACTCACTCAAACCAACTTTTCAAAAGATAGAAACTTTAGGTTCAGGCCGTTATTCCATCAGTCGTGATGATGACCACTGGGAAAAAGTGCGAAGCGAGGTAACTACTGTCCGTTTTCTATATTTAATGTTGTATAGTGGCACTCAATTAAGCCATACGCAAACCCTTCATTTGAAGGCAACAGAGTGGCTTGAATTAATGAGCAATGCCTATGAAATTTATCCTGAAGCCATTCTGTTTTATTCACTTCAAGTAAGTGAGCGTGACTTTTGTGTTAGGATAGCTCAGGAATATGTAAGTAATCAAAAGATAAGCCAGCAAGTCAAAAATCGCATAGCGGTAAACCTGTTTGCTGCAATACGTTCTGCACCAGAAAGAATGGGAGATAATATAATCTCCTTTTTATCCACCTTTCTCATTGTTGTTCCACCTGAAGTTTGGCAGTACCGGTTTATGAAGGAATGGAATAGAAACGTTTCTAATAGAGCGGCATTTCGTGAGCAACACCGAAATCCTTTTGCAAAATTGGTTTACGCTGCTGCCAATTATATGGAGGATAAACATTTGTTGTTGCAGCTGATATCAGATTGCCTTTCTGCCACAATTAACCAAAACAAAGAAATCCAGTTGGATTATACATATTATATCCAACGAAACTATTACTATACACGTATTTCGAGGGATGATGATGATTTTGGTATAATAGATGAGACCATATCCAAAATCACAGGCACCATCTCCGAAAAGCGATTAAATTGCTTCTATGTATTGGCCAATTTGAACATTTTGCTCACCCAGGAACAAAAAAATGAAATTAAAAAGGTGTTGGCATTACTGGATTTTACTAAAATCTCAGATAGCCGTTTCTGGGAAGTGGCCATTTACATTGCGGATGGTGACGTCCTATTAATTGAAAAAGTCAAGAGCGTCGTTCTCATTTCATCTAAATTATGGGATACAGGCTATAGGGGGAAAGCTGAAAATGGTCGCACCAGCTGGAGCCACGCTGATCCAATTAACCTGAAGAACTTGTCCCTAAAGCAAAACAGGACTTGGGGAATAAACTGGTCCGATATTGAGCTGAAAAATTTATCAGACATTTTACTTGGTAAGGCAGGTGAATTTAAACTCATCATGAGGCATGATAATCAGATGTTTAGTTATTTTAAACTCTCTGAGGTGATGGATTGGTTTTTGTTTGAACATCAGGCCTCTCTCAGTACCTACAAAAACTATAAGCCCTTAAAAGAGTTAATACAAAGTTTTCATCTGTATAATAGTCATTTTGACGCTTTGGAAGATGGCCTGACCAGTCTGGAAAAAGCAGATGTTGTTTGGGCACTTGGGGATTTGGCAGCGAATTTCAATAATAAAGAGGCTGAGGATAGGCATGTTATCATGGTTTTAAACAAGATTCTTTTTCAGGCGGAACCTGCTGTAGAAGCGGCTCTGGGATATATGGTGTATTGGATTGAAGTGGAAGTGGAAAGCAAAAAAGAATTCTGGAACAGTAAAGAGGTTATCCTGAGTATTTTGAGGAAATATCGTTATCATCCGCTAGCCAAAACAGAAAAGACTTATAGTGATTATCAGCTTTGCCGGATTGCATTGGCTTTTCACCCCTATTCCAAACCTGATAACGATTTAAACTGGTGGATTGAGCAGGCAAGAAATTCCCCTTATAACTCCATCAGGCAATTGGTCCAAAGAAAAGATAACAAAATGGAGCTGGATTAAAGAATAAGCCTAGATTTCGCTGGGTTGACCATCTAACTGCGGAATATTGTGTCAATGCTTTTTTGGTTAATGTTAACCACCACAACATTTACAGCTGAGAAAATTAAAGTATCTAGTCTAAAATCTTGAAATGATCAATTTCTCACGGAATAGTTTGGTTAGTGATAACTGAAATCTCTAAAAATAGGTCTTTCTAATAACGAAATTCCCTAGTATGGTGAAGTTTGGTGATGACACATTCCGGGTGATCCTGTTCAATAATGTGTGCTAAAACGAGATTGTCCTCTTTAGGATACATTTTAATCGTGGGTGGTTGATTCATTTAATCAGTTAACTTTATGATTTACATAATTCGGCTAGGTCAACCATGCTTCTAGAATTAACATCATCCCATCTCGCTACACCTCTGTAACATGGCTTGAGAATTAATTGGTCTTCAAATAAGCGTAATCCATTACGATAACCTGAAAACGCCCTTCCATGGCGATGGTTGAGTCGATAATAAAATCAAACATCAGGCGAACGGCAATTTCTTCTGCACTTTCTACAATTTCACCCGTGTTGTTGATACCCTTTTCGGGTGGAAGGTTTTGGAGCCTTAGAGCTCTTTTAAGAATAAAGTCAAATTTAATTTGAGCCTCATCTAAACATAATCAGCTTTGAACCCACACCTGGATCAACAGCACGCACCTATTTACCTATCATTGCTTCGGTAAGAAATTAAGCTCTCACGATTCGGGGAATTTCGGTTAAAAACCTAAATCATTCCATATTTGTACTCTGGAACGTTGTTAAATCCAACATTTGATCCGATGAAAACTACCATTCATCTGTAAGCTTGGCCCTAAATCAATGACATTATCTTCTGTTGAGCATCACCTTCAACTGCTTTACAACAACAAATCCAACTCGATCTGGTTAAGAACGGGTGTCATCAGATCGACATCCACATTTGCAGTCTCCAGAGTGACCAGCAGACTATACCTGACTATCGAATCCGTTTTCCCTAGCTTCTTGCGGCTCCTGTACCACCCGGGCTTTGGATAAATGGCGATCTTGTTGCGTACGGCCATATCAGCTCCCGACATCGTTACAAAATCTTTTTTCACTGACCCTCTTGAACGGACACGCTTGATCGACCATCGTTCCTCTGTATTGTCCACCTGGTCTTCGTCAAGCTCGGCCGCTTTGGAAATCCGCCGCTTAAACTGATCCAGTGTTTCACGTTCCTTTATTACCGCAAATTCCAAAGCATGCGAATGATAATGAAAATTGTTTACGTAACGTTTGTTCTTACTGCCTGGGTTGGGTTCAATAAAATAGGATAAAGTAACCTTTAGGGTGACGTCCTGATCAAAAAGTTCTCCCGAGAGTACCGCATCCGGCCAGGGAAGATCAAACAGGTGGTATTCCTTGCTCTTCCCCGATGACTTTACCAAATGATAAGGCTGAATCTCCCGCTCAGCAATTAATGTCAGGCTATTGCTTGCACTGTAGAGTGCATCATCC
>NZ_JBFTRT010000513.1:0-3654 GCF_056399685.1 Pedobacter sp. 01N416 | reverse complement strand
GCGCCAGGACATAAATGGAATACTTATCCGGCTGTTTCTGTGGGTTGGAACCTGATGAATGAAAATTTCATGAAAGGGATAACTGCTATCGACAGGTTGAAGATCAGAGTGGGTTACGGTCAAACATCAAACCAAGCGGTAAATCCATATCAAACCCTTGGTTTGCTAAGTTCGCGCCCTTACAATTTTGGCGATAACAACTATGCCACAGGATATTATGTTTCTCAATTGCCAAGTCCGGGTTTAGGCTGGGAATATTCACAGACCTGGAACTATGGCCTCGATTTCTCCTTACTAAAAAGCAGACTGACAGGAACATTTGAATACTATGTAACCAACACCAAAGATATATTATTAGGCGTTGCACTACCTTCTACCGCAGGTGTGGGCAGTTATACTGCAAACATCGGACAAACACAGAATAAAGGGTGGGAACTGAGTGTTAACGGTAATATTTTTAACGATAAAGGAGGCTGGTCGTGGGATGTGGGATTTAATCTTTATGCAAACCGAAACAAACTCGTTGCCCTTGCATCAGGCCAAACCAGAGACGAAGGGAATGCTTGGTTCGTAGGCCATAACATCAATGCCATTTTTGATTTTGAAAAAGTAGGTTTGTGGCAGACCGGAGATCCATATCTGAATGTTTTAGAGCCAGGGGGTAATGTGGGGATGATTAAAGTAAAATACACGGGCGATTTTGATGCGACCGGCAAACCAACAAGACCTATCGGAGCAGCAGATAGACAGATCATGGATGTGGATCCTAAATTATCAGGAGGATTTAATACAAGAGTTGCTTATAAAGGATTTGACCTCAATGTGGTAGGATTATTTAAAGACGGTGGAATTTTGCTTAGTACATTATATGGTTCTTCCGGATACCTGAATCTCTTATCTGGTCGAAGAAATAATGTTAAAGTTGATTACTGGACACCTGAAAATACAGGAGCAAAGTATCCAAAACCTGGCGGTATTGCAAGCGGTGATAACCCTAAGTATGGGAGTACATTAGGTTATTTTGATGCTTCTTTCTTAAAAATCCGGACCATCTCTTTAGGCTATGATTTCAATCGAAGTTTGTTAAAAGATTCTAGATTGAAGCTTCGGATGTACTTAACCGTTCAAAATCCTTTCGTGATGTTCTCTCCATATCACCGCGAGTCGGGCATGGATCCTGAAACAAATTCATACGGCGATGAAAACGCTGCGGTAGCATCGGTTTATCCGCGGAGAATTTTAACCATTGGTACCAATACCCCGTCTACCCGTAACTATGTAGCTGGTCTTAATTTAACATTTTAATATACCGATATGAAACGTATACATTTAAATATAACATTGAGTATTTGGCTTGGGATGGTCGTTTTCTCAGGCTGTAAAAAAATTCTTGAAGAAGAACCCCGCAGTCTCTTTACACCAGATTACTTTAAAACAGTAACAGGGGTAAATGGCGGCCTTACAGCAATGTACGGTCACCTCCGCAACATGTATGGGCAGGCCTATTATTATAATTCGCTAATTACCGGTACCGATGAGGCTACTTGGGGCAAAGATGCTGATGGAAATTTTAAGGATATGGATTGTTCAGGTGTGGGGTCGATACTTTCTACAAGTTATCCCAGTAGCGTATTATGGGGAGAAGCCTTTCCGAATATTAATACAGCAAGTGGCGTAATTGAGAATGCCAGTGCCGCAGGTATTGCCCCTTCATTGGTTGCGGAAGCAAGATTCTTCCGCGCCTTTGATTATTTTTTATTGGTACAGACCTTTGGTGGGGTGCCACTCGATTTGGGTGCAGGACCACTTAAATTCAATACCAGTCCCGTAAGAACATCAGTTCGCAATACAGTTCCCGAGGTATATACAAAGGCAGTGTTTCCTGATTTATTGACTGCCGTTGCCGATTTACCTGTTGCAGCCCGCGTTACAGGAGGAGTAACAAAAACTTTGGCACGGCTGTATTTGGCAAAAGCCTACCTAACTTATGGGTGGTGGTTGCAAAATCCTAACAATATCCCAACCTATCCTGCAGCAAACCGTACTGATCCTGACGGACATGATGCAAACTGGTATTTTCAACAAGCTTATGATGTTTCAACTGCAGCTATCGAAAGTCCTGGATCTTATGGTTTGGTAGATACCTATTACGATGTGAATTTAGGATCGAATGACCGTAACAAAGAAATGTTGCTATATGCTGATCATACCCAAACGAGCGAACGTTTTAATGGCGGTAGTTTAACCTTTGGTAGTGGTGGGGCACCTGATAATTTTGCAGGTTGGATGATGACCTGGAATTACACCAATATCAGAAGCGGAGGAATCAGTTCGGTTCAGCGTGAAGCTGAGCAACACCTTGGTAGGCCATGGAACCGGATGGCTCCACCTATTGAAGTGTTTAAAAATACTTTTGCCGATAAAACATTGGATTCACGTTATGATGGTACCTTTACAACGGTATATCGTGGAAATTGGCCTAAAGGATATAACCCTCCAGAATCTGCTCCTGCCTCTTTGGTTAATGCCAATGGCTTGTCTATCGTTCCTGGAAATGCCGCTTTAACCTTTCTGGATGCTGATAATAGCGCCGTAAGTTATCCAAGCGGAGCCGGAACAAGTAATGTTGGCGCCGGCACACTGCCAGGAAGGGCAGATTATGTAATTTCCCCATCCGGAATAAGCAGAATCGTTTATCCGGGCCTTTGGAAACTGGGTCCTTACCGTACAGATAATGGCACAGGCTTAGGTCAGCCAAATGCAGGTAGTACCCGGCCTTACCCCATTGCAAAGTTTTCTGAACTTTACTTCGTAGCTGCCGAAGCAGCTGTAAAAGGTGCTACACCCAAAGCAGGTAAAAGTGCGCGCGAACTGATCAATGTGGTGAGGGCCCGTGCCGGAAAATGGCGTTGGGATAATAATGGTAATGTGGCAAAAGTAGCCGACAATAGTGCAGCCATGATTGCCGCAACCCCAGCAACGATTGATATCAATTATATTTTAGCTGAGCGATCGCGAGAATATTATGCGGAAGGATACAGGAGATTCGACCTCATTAGAACGCAAAAATGGGCAGAGTTATCTACTACCTTCAGCATTTGCGGTACAGGATATGGCGACCATACACCAGTAACGGTTACCAGAACGATTACACCAAATCTTTATCTCCGTCCAATTCCACAAGGGCAGATAGATGGCATGCAAATGTCTGACGAGGCAAAGAAAGCATATCAAAATCCTGGCTACTAAATTCAAAACAGGCAGATTTTCCAATGAAATCTGCCTGTTTTTCTTTCAGAATTATCGTAATCCAACCGATTGGTTCTTTACGTTTTAAAAAGTGACATCAACAAAGACTTTATGGCGGAGAATCTCCCTCTACACAGTCATAGATATATTCCTCTATTTGGGTACAGGCTGCGCTCATCGAATTTCATTTCTGGGTTAAGTCTTTCCACTTGCCATTAGATCGGATCTGGGTTGTAATAGTTGATTTTCGATATTCTGTTATATGAGCATTAAATGCCACTTGTCACCCTATTATTGATTTGTGAAACGCACAATATAATGAACTGGGTAGTATTTTGCCATTTCTGTTAAGTCTTGTAACAATCGCTAATTTAGTTGTCTCAGCCGGAACCTTCTGAATAAATG
>NZ_JBFTRT010000512.1:0-5033 GCF_056399685.1 Pedobacter sp. 01N416 | reverse complement strand
GTGTACATACTCAAGGAAGGTTGCAGTTTACCTCGGMGAGCAATTACGTTATTCAAAATTCCCAACATTTAAAGATTTACCAAAAAATATTGGGCCAATTAGCTAACAATAACTCCTCAAGTCAAAGGAGAAAAGATGCTGGTTTACCAGTTTTGTGGGCTTTGGCACATTGGATTGCCAAATATGATCTCAAAGAAGCTGTCTCTGTTGTCGATTGGATTTTTGAATTGAATCCGAATTTTAATCCGCCAGAAAAAGGAATGCTTGGCAAATTATACCGTACGCTTGGATTTAATCGTACAGAAAAGATATTAAGTCTTAGAAGAACTTTGCTTAGAAAATGAAAATTTTCATCTCCTTTCTTCAATCACCGATTCAGCATCCCGTTGCGCCCTATAGTTTTTGGGAATATTACATCAAAAATGGAATCGAAGAATTCGGTGCAACCTGGGTTGAATGTAAAGACATTGATTGGGCAAAAGGTTTGGTTCAGCAGAGCGATGAAGAATTTTCAGCGTGGAAAACCTCGTCTTGGGAAAAAACAGTCGCTTGCTTGAAAGAAAATCCAGTTGATCTTTTCTTAAGCTATCTTTATCCGGAACAGGTTGATACAGCTGCCATTGCCGAAATACAAAAAATGGGCATTCCATGTGTCAATTTCTTTTGCGACCATGTGAGGATGTTCAAGAAAGTACCAGAGGAATTTGCTATTTTCGACCTGAACTGGGTTCCAGAACACAAAGCCGTCAAATTTTACCAAAAAGCGAAATTACCTTTCCTGAACCTCCCCATGCCGATGTGGGTGGAACAAAAATACCGTAATATCGCCGCTGAAGAAACAGATCAGATTGTATTTATCGGTTCAAAAGATATTCAAAGACATCTATTTTTTGAACAGCTACTGCAACAGGCGCCAAGCAGCAAAATCGATATCTATGGAAGTGGTTGGATAGATAAAGCCCCAGAAAGTGCCAGTCCGGTTTTTTCTACCTTAGGAAAACTGAAGAACCAGATCAACTTTATATCGAAATATGGCATCCGTTCATTTTATCATAAACTCAAACATAAATCTTATGATCCAACGATTAGTGAACTTTTATCAGTGCTACTGAAAGGCAAACCTCGTTTTGATGATTATGTAAAAATCACTCGAGAAAGCGCCATCACCTTAGGGATCAATCGCTACCCGTGTTTCAACTTTCCAATGCATCAACCCGATACCTATTCAAGATTAAGAGATATTGAAGCACCTATGCTAGGGGCATGTTACCTCACTGAATATACAGAAGGATTGGAAGATTTATACGATTTAGATCGAGAAATACTAACTTACCAGCAAGTTGACGATTTTCTAGACAAGTGCAAAATGTTGGCTCAATCGTTACCTTATTCCTTTGCTACGCAATCTTATCAAGAAGAAAAAGACCAGTGGAATTGAAAAAGTTTTTAAAAATCTCTGTAAATCCTTTGATAAGCTGAATATTAAATATGAGATAAACATCCCATTTGAGCGCTTAACAACTAAAGATCAAATCATTGTATTAGGTGGGCCCAAGGTATTGGAGCATTACCATCAATCAAATAAAATTGTTGCAGGTATTGCATTAATGACACATCCAGCTGAATGGCCAGATTTATTTGAGCAATATCCTGTAGCTACTTATCTTCAGCATTCTCCATGGACAGTATCACTTTACAATCGATGGTATGGTACAGGAAAATGTAAAACCTGGCCGAGTGGAATAGATACAGCATTTTGGAAGCCTAGTTCAGGTGCAGCTAAAAGAATGCTGATTTATGTGAAATTCCTTTGGAATAAGGCTGAAAACGAAGAAACATTACTCAAGCCTATATTAAATCAACTTGACCAAAAAGGTATTGACTATCACCTCATTCGTTATGGATATTATGATATCAAGACCTATCAAAAGCAACTATCCAACAGCTATGGCATGATTTTCCTTTGTGAGCATGAAAGTCAAGGTATAGCCTATCAGGAGGCAATGGCCATGAATGTTCCCATTTTGGCATGGGATCAGGGATTTTGGTTAGATCCTCATCGATTAGCGTGGGGCGAAACGGAAGCTGTACCTGCAAGTTCAGTCCCCTATTTTTGCGAAGATTGTGGAGAAAAATTCAAAGATTTCAATGAATTTAAAGAAAAACTACCTTTATTTATGAAGGGCGTGTCAAATGACAAATATGCCCCAAGGAATTACATTTTAAAGCATTTGAGCTTGGAAAGAAGTGCCGAACGGATCTTGGAAATTTTAAACGAGGTTTATTCATGAGAATTTTATTGATCATGGACCCTGGAATTCCCGTCCCACCGCCACTATATGGCGGGCATGAAAGACTGGTTTTTATGTTTGCCGAAGAATACCATAAACTTGGGCATGAAGTAAGCTTATTGGCTGGGCCAAATTCACACATCAGTGGAAAGGCTTACAGCTTTGGCAAAAATGATTTGAAACGGTCTAAATTTCAGCATTTTAAAGAGGTATTATCTGCTTGGAAGTTTCTTTTTGCTAAAAGAAATGAGTTTGATCTCATTCACAATTTTGGTCGCTTAATTTACCTTTTACCCATTCTAAATGCTAAAGCCCATAAAATCATGACTTATGGTAGGCCTGTTGCACAAAAAGGGATTAAATTGGCGACATCGTTGCCAAATAAAAATTTAGTATTTACTGCCTGCAGTAATTATTGCGTGAGTACAGGTAATGTAGCGGGAACCTGGAAAACTGTTTACAATGCCATTGATTTTTCCAATTATCAATTGCAAGAAAAGGCAGTTCATGATGCCCCATTAATGTTTTTAGGGAGATTAGATAAGATAAAAGGCCTTCATACAGCCATAGCTATTGCAAAAAAAACAGACCATAAACTATGGATTGGAGGAAATATCCCAACTACTCTAGATAATTATACCTACTTCAAGAATGAAATTGAACTTTTGTTTGATGGAGAGCAAATTATTTACCTAGGTGCCTTAAATGATGAGCAAAAAAATGAATATTTAGGAAAAGCAAAAGCCTTACTTTTCCCCATAGAATGGGATGAACCTTTCGGGATGGTGATGGTGGAAGCCATGGCATGTGGCACTCCTGTGATTGGTTTTAAAAGAGGCTCTGTTCCTGAAGTAATTGACGAAGGAATATCTGGTTTCATTGTAGAAAATGAAGAAGAGATGCTTAAGTCTTTGTTAAAAGTTAACGCCATAAACCGAAAACTTTGTAGAGAGACCGCTAAGCATAAATATGATACCACAGTTATCGCTAAAGAGTATTTAACGTTACTAAAAAATGATAAAAAAACTGATTATTAAGCTCATCCCCAAAAAGCTGGTTGAGATTATAAAAACTAAATTTGAAGTACCTTCCCAAAAATCTTCATTTACAAGACTGAAGAAATTGGGTTTCAATCCTAAAAAAATTATCGACATTGGTGCTTATGAGGGGCAGTGGGCTTTGGAGATTAATCAGATTTTTCCGGGTGTGCAGCTATTGATGATTGAAGGACAGCAAAATAAAAAACCTCTTTTAGATCAGGTATCAAAGCAAATCTTTGGTTCAAAAGTAAATATTGCCCTTTTGGGTGCTGAAAAAAAATATGTTGAATTTAATATTTACGAATCAGCGAGTTCCATTTTCAAAGAGGATAATGAAACCAATGCAAAAGTGGAGACTATACAACTTCAACTTCTAGATGAAATTGCTGTAGAAACAGGTTTCGAATCTGTAGACCTTATTAAACTTGATACCCAAGGGTCGGAAATTGAAATCTTAGAAGGCGGTTTGAACGTTTTAAAATCTGCTCAGGCAGTACTCATAGAAGTTTCCATGCTGGGGATCTACAAAGGTGCACCATTAGTTAGCGACGTCATTTCATTTATGAAGGATAATGGGTTTATCTTATATGATATATGCTCAATTATGCGTAGGCCTTACGATAAAGCACTGTTTCAATCAGATTTTCTATTTATTAAACAAACACATCCGTTAGTTTCATCAACACGATGGCTCTAGCTAAACTATGAAAGTTGTATTGATTACATCAGGACAACCCTCCACAAACCCTAGGCTTGTGAAAGAGGCTTTTGCCCTAATAAATGCAGGCTATGAAGTAACTTTGATTTACCAATTTCGTATAGCTTGGGCCGAACGCCTGGATTTTGAAATTTTAAACGAGACAAGATTAAAATCCATCAAGGTTGGAGGGCATCCAACTGAAAGTAGAATAACTTATCTTTCCACAACAATTAGGCATAGGCTGGCACGATGGTTAGCAAAGCTTATTGGTATTAAATTTACAGCACTTTATGCTATTGGAAGATGTACTCCTGAATTGGTTAATCAGGCTAAAAAAATAAAAGCAGATGTTTATATCGCCCATAATTTAGCCGCACTCCCAGCAGCAGCACTCGCTGCAAAGAAAAACAAAGCGAAATTGGGCTTTGATGCTGAGGACTTTCACCGCCATGAAGTATATGATGACCCTCAGCAATTTGATGTGCGTTTAAAGGCACATTTGGAAGATAGATATTTACCAATTTTAGACTACTTAAGTACTGCTAGTCCGTTAATCAGTAAAGCTTACCAGCATCTCTATCCAAACTTAAGACCACACACCATTCTTAATGTTTTTCCAAAAGAAAACATTAATGAAGAAATTATACATGATTACCCTATTAAATTGTTTTGGTTTTCTCAAGTCATTGGTAGAGATAGGGGCTTGGAAGCTGTTATCAAAGCTATTGGTAATTGTAAGCAAAAGTTTGAATTACATTTATTGGGTGAGCTTAAGGATGGAGTTAAAGATTATTTTAATCAAATTGCGTTAGAAAATGAGGTGTTTCATCCAATATGCTATTATCATCCTATTTCTCCGGACCAAATTATTTCATTTGCCCAAAAGTTTGACATCGGCTTAGCAACAGAAATTGGAATTCCGAAAAATCGAGATATCTGTTTAACCAATAAAATCTTTACTTATATCCAGTCTGGATTAGCAATTATTGCATCAGACACCAC